>CP022585.1:600000-782500 GCA_002243285.1 Candidatus Fluviicola riflensis
CGATCCGGGACAAGGAAACGGATCACCACTTCTTGCCTCTGACGGATCGTTTAATACCGCATTGGAAAACCTGCTTCAAACCGGGATCGATGTTTCGGCACTTTCACTTGGAGCACATTCATTCAGCGTTAGAACCAAAGGCCTTGACGGCGGTTGGAGCGGTGTATTCAAACAAACGATCTATATCGAATGCTCAGCACCAACGGCTCCTTCTGTGAGCATTGCCGTAACCGGAAACGGCGCTTGCCAGGGAACTACCGTTCAATTTACGGCAACGGCTGTCAATGGCGGACCAACACCGACCTATTTATGGCGAGTTAATGGAACTCCGGCAGGAACAAGTTCTCCGTTTTTCAATACTTCAACACTTGTAAACGGTGATGTGGTAACCTGCGAATTGACAAGTAATTCAGGCTGTGCCAGTCCGTTAACAGCGACAAGTAATTCGATCAATGTTACGCTTACTCCAACCGTTACACCGACACTAAGTGTTAATGCTTCGCCTACAACTACTGTTTGTGCAGGAACGAATGTAACATTCACAGCAACTACCACCAATGGCGGTGGAAGTCCTGTTTACCAGTGGAAAGTCAACGGATTGGATGTTGGTACGAATAGCGCAATATTCGCTTCCTCCACGTTATTAAACGGTGACATTGTGACCTGTGTTTTCACCAGCAACGCAACATGCGCCATCCCTTCTCAACTCACAAGTGCGGGTATTACCATGACGGTGCAACCTGTAGTGACACCATCTGTTTTGATTTCGGTTTCACCGAATACGGTGATTTGTGCAGGAACATCAGTGACATTCACGGCGACACCAACCAATGGTGGAACACCGGTTTACCAGTGGAAAGTCAATGGATCAAATGTTGGGATCAACACTGCAACATATACAACCGGTTCGCTTGCAAATGGCGACGTAGTGATCTGCGAAATGACTTCCTCATTGGTTTGTGTGAGCAGCAGTACAGCAACGAGCAATGGCATCGCTATGACAGTGAGTCCAACGGTAGCAACAAGTGTTTCTATCGTAAGTGGAAGCGGATCAACTATTTGTGCGGGAGCATCGGTGACGTTTACCGCGACTCCTGTCAATGGCGGTTCACCGGCCTACCAGTGGAAAGTTAATGGATTCACGGTTGGTTCGAACGCTGCTACCTTCACAACCAGCTCATTGACAAACGGCGATGTTGTGACCTGTGAAATGACGAGCAGTTTGCCATGTGCGAGTCCGGCTATTGCTAGCAGTAACAGCATCGTAATGACGGTGAATTCTACGGCTTCACCAACGGCCTCTATTGTCTCTTCGCAGGGAAACACGATTTGTGCGGGAACTACGGTAAACTTTACAGCTTCGGGAACCAACCTGGGTTCTTCACCAACTTATCAATGGAAACTGAACGGGCTGAACGTGGGAAATAACCAAAATACGTATAGCAATGTTGCGCTTTCAAATGGCGATGTGATAACCTGTGAAATCACCAGCAATGCACCTTGTGTAAGCGGAATAGTTGCGACCAGTAACAGCATTTCGTTTACAGTAACTACTCCGGTTGTTCCGGCGGTAAGCATTGCAAGCAATGTAGGATCAACCATTTGCGCGGGAACATCTGTTACGTTTACAGCTACTCCGACCAACGGCGGAACACCGAATTATCAGTGGCAAGTCAATGGCTCAAATGTTGGTACAAACGCTGCGACATTTGTGACGAGTTCATTAAGCAATGGTGATGCTGTAACCTGTATCATGACAACCTCGTTGAGTTGTGTTACTGCCGCTTCGGCCACAAGTAACAGCATAGTCATGACGGTTAATCCAAGCATTTCAACAAGCGTTTCCATCGCAAGCGGAAGCGGATCGATGATTTGTGAGGGAACATCCGTGACATTTACTGCAACTCCTGTCAACGGCGGTACACCGGTTTACCAATGGAAAATCAACGGATTCAACGTTGGTACAAACAGCGCGACATTTACGACAAGTTCGCTTGTGAACGGTGATGTGGTAACCTGTGAAATGAGCAGCAGTTTAGCTTGTCCGAATCCGGCTACGGCGATGAGTAATAGTATCTCGATGACCGTTAACTCCACGGCTGCGCCTACTATTTCAATTGCTTCTATACAAGGGAATGCGATTTGTGCAGGAACGGATGTAAACTTCGCGTCTTCTGTTACAAATGGGGGTTCTTCACCTACGTATCAATGGAAACTGAACGGATCAAATGTAGGAAGCGGCCTTAGTACGTACAGTAATTCCACGCTTGTAAACGGTGATGTAGTGACTTGTGAACTCAGCAGTAATGCGCCATGTGTGAGCGGATCTAACGCAATAAGCAACAGTATTTCGTTTACGGTAACCACTCCGGTTGTGCCAACGGTGAGTATCACCAGCAATATGGGATCAACTATTTGTGCTGGAACATCCGTGACGTTTACAGCAACTCCAACCAATGGCGGAACACCGGTTTACCAGTGGAAAGTCAACGGATCAAATGTTGGAACCAATTCGGCTACTTACAACACAAGTTCATTGACCAATGGCGATGTGGTAACGTGTGAAATGACCACTTCGCTGACATGTGTAACTACGGTTTCGGCGACAAGCAACAGTATCAGCATGACGGTCAATTCGACCATTGCCACAAGTGTTTCTATTTCCAGCGGAAGCGGATCTGTGATCTGTGACGGTGTATCGGTTATTTTCACAGCCACACCTGTCAACGGCGGAACACCGGTTTACCAATGGAAAATCAACGGATCGAATGTCGGAACAAACGCTTCAACGTTCACTACAGGTTCGCTTGTAAACGGCGATGTGGTAACCTGCGAAATGAGCAGCAGCCTTGCTTGTCCGAGTCCGGCAATTGCAATCAGTAACAGTATCACGATGACGGTTAATTCCGCGGCAGCGGCAACCATTTCGATTGTGGCGGCTCCGGGAACAACTATCTGCGAAGGCACAGGTGTAAGCTTTACTGCTTCCATTACCAACGGTGGAGCGAATCCGGTTTACCAATGGAAACTGAACGGATCAAATGTGGGAAGTAATCAAAATACCTACAGCAATTCCGTACTTGTAAACGGTGATGTGGTGACCTGCGAACTGACCAGTAATGCTCCGTGCGCTGTTGTTACTTCTGCTGTGAGCAATAGCTTGACATTCACGGTAAATCCGGTAGTTGTACCTAATATTTCGATCACTAGCAATGTCGGTTCAACGATTTGCTCCGGAACTTCGGTCACATTTACAGCCACACCTGTCAACGGCGGAACGCCAACTTATCAATGGCAAGTCAACGGAATCAATGTCGGGACCAACTCTTCGATATACACCACAAGCACGCTTACAAACGGTAATGTGGTAACCTGCGAATTGACTTCTTCAACCGTTTGTGCGACTCCGGCAACCGTATCGAGCAATTCGATTACAATGACGGTGAACTCGTCTGCGACTTCGACAATTTCAATCAGCAGCAATCCTTCCGGAACCATTTGTTCGGGTACTTCGGTCACATTTACGGCAGCGATTTCCAACGGCGGAGCAAATCCGGTTTACCAATGGAAGCTGAACGGATCAAACGTTGGAAGTAATCAGAATACGTACAGCAATTCTGGGCTGGCAAACGGTGACATCGTTACCTGTGAACTGACCAGTAATGCACCATGTGTTTCTGTGAATACAGTTACCAGCAACAGCATTACCATGACGGTGAATCAATCGGTGACGCCAACAATTACCATCACAAGTAATCCTGCAATGCCAGTGTGTGAACATCAATCGGTAACCTTTACTGCAGTGATCACCAACGGTGGCTCAAATCCGGTTTATCAATGGAAGAAAAACGGTCAGAACTACGGTTTGAATTCACCAACTTACTCGACATCTCTTTGGTCGGAAGGTGACATCTTTACCTGCGTTCTCACGAGCAATGCGCCTTGCGCAACTTCTTCCCAGGTAACCAGCAATGCGATCACGGCAGACATTGTTGTCATTGATGCAACAACTTCGGTTTCGGGTGGAACGATTACGGCGAATCAGTCGGGAGCTACTTATCAATGGTTTGATTGTACAACGATGCAGCCGATTCCGGGGGCAAACCAGCAGTCGTATACGGTTACTGAAACCGGACTCTACGGTGTAGAGATTACAATGGGTTCCTGCACGGAAGAGTCGTTCTGTGAATTTGTTGACTGGAACGCATTGGAGGATTTAACTGCGAATGGCATCGTGCTTTATCCGAATCCGGCAACCGATTACTTTATGCTCGACATTCCTCAGATTGAGGGAATGAAGCTCATGCTTTATGATGTTGCGGGCAGAAAAGTAATGGAACAGGATGTACAAAACAATCACGAAAAAGTAACGATAAGTACGTTGGCAAACGGTAGTTATAAAGTCGTGCTTAGCAACGGAACGTCTGATTACTTTGGGAAACTGATTATTAACCGTTAAATCACCAATTAGCAAAATCACCCGGGCGGGAATCGGAAACGGTTCCCGTTTTTTTGTTGGGTGAAGCTGTAGTCCTGGAGTAGAAAAGACTCCCACAGATGCGCAGATTTTTGCGCTCCTAACGGCAGCGCCCATTATGTGCAAAAAACAGGTCAATCTATATCTTGGAATGCTTACAACAAACCAATATACGCATCCAGCTTTTCAGAAGCTTCGAGCTGCAGTTTTTGCTTCAGCCTGTTCTTGGCTTTTTTGACACTGGAGATTTCGATAAACAGCAATTCGGAAATTTCTTTATCCGAAAGGTTTAGTTTGATTAGCACGGCCAACCTGAATTCCGTGTTCGACAAATTCGGATGCCTGTTTTTCAGTGTTTCGGCGAAAGACGGAAACAAGACTTGTAGTTTTGCCAGGAACTGTACCCAATCCTGATCATTGGTGGTAAGGCTGCTCAATTGTTCTTTTGAAATCAGGTTTTGTTCGTTTTCCACCACAAGGTTGTTCAATTCGGTGATCAACGCATTTTTGGAAATCAGTTGTTGTTTCAGTAATTCGAGCTCGTTAAGCGTCTGTTCCTTTTCACTTTCCAACAACCTCAGTTCAGATTGTGTCAATGTCAATTCCAGTTCTTTCAGTTTGGTACGCTGCATCAAAAATCGACGTAGGAACACAAGGGCAAATACCGAAACAATCAACAAACAGACCACCACCCATTTGGTGATTTGTTCCGCCTTGATTTTTTTGTTCTTCAGATTTACTTCCTTTTTCAGCGCCTCGTTTTTTGCATCCTTAGTCTTAACCTGGTACGTCAGGTTGAGGTTATCGATATTGCCTTGAAGTTCCAGGCGCATTACTTTCCGCTGCGTTTTCGAGTATAATTGGTAATACTTGAAGGCCAATTTGTAGTCACCTTTTCCTTCATAGGTTTTATACAAATACTCATAGCAGTACACCAGATCAATCAGATCTTCACTCGTTTTCGCAAGTACAAGTGCTTCGTGCAACACCTTGAGTGATTGGTCATATTGTTTCGTTTCCAGGTTTAATTTGCCCAAATTCAATTTGGTATGCAGAATTCCCCGCTCAAGGTTCATGCTTTGAAAAATGGCGAGGGCTTCTTCGTTCAGTTCTTTTGCCCGTCCGTAATTCTTCTTAATAATATAAATATCTCCGAGGTCCTGCAACGCAAAACCGATGATCTGATCATACTTTGCTTCCCTGGCTGTTTTGATTGCCTTATCATAATACACAATAGCAGAATCAGCATTCACTTCTTTGTAACTCACTCCCAGGTTGTAATAAGAATGACAAAGTGTAACTGAATTGTGCATTTTTTCATGAATCGCAATGCCTTTCTTATAGTAGTGAATAGCACTTCCGTGTTTTTCGGTGATCGTGTAGACAAGGGCTATCTGATCATAAAATGAGGCTTTTGCTTCCGAGCCTTCTTTTAAAAGCGGTTCCGAACGATAGAGATAATACAACGCCGAATCGTATTTCGCCTGGTAATAATAGACATTGTAAAGCGACGAATAAATTTTGATTTTGATTACGTCCTTCAGATAGGTTTGCTTCTTTTTCAGAATGGCGTAACTGGCCAATGCCCGGTGTTTCGCTTTTTCATATTCGCCAAGCGAAATATAGTTGTGGCAGGCAGTTAAATTAAAATCGGCACGAACGGCTTGTGAAACAGCACCCTGATTGAGAAAATCATCAATAATTTTATTGGATTCAGCGTATAGATTTCTCCTGGTGGCGATCAGGGATTGTAATTTTACGCGATCAGCCTCAAAAGCGGGAGTAGTATTGCCTTTTACGTTTAATCCGGTTTTCAATAGTTTCTCCGACTCATCAAACCGGTTTCTGAAATACGCATACCAGGCTTTATTCAACAAGTATTTCTGCTTTTGTTGTGTCGTTTTGATATGTGTCCGTTGAAATTCAAGTTCCTTTTTAGCGTTGAGGCTATCCGTTACTACTACGGCATTAAACAGTGAATCTGAAACTGCAAAACGCGATTGGGAAAATGTGTTTATGCTGCAGATAAGAAGTAGGATACACACGAAATGCTTCATCTAACAAAGCTAACAAAACTTGTGTTTTTTTGTGCGAAAGCACCCTATAATTTGAAGGAAATGATTGGCACAGGGTGAGTGTGAGGATTGAAGGATATAGAAAGGGAGCCTCTACAAGCTCCCGTCACTAAACCTAACCACTGAAAATCAAGAAAGCCCTTTTTATAAAAGGTTGGTCGTGTAAAACCAATTTCTTGATCACGAATGTCTAACTTTTAATTTAGTTGTTCTCGGGGAGAAATACCCATTTATGATAAACACGTGTTTTCCGCAAGTGGGTTTTAGCTTAGTCCCGTAGGGACGTAATATAGATAGCCAAAAGCATCCCATTATCAATTTCACCCTGTAAGGGTGAGACAATTTAATATAAAAGTGTAAGTATGTGAGATTTTACCCCCTACGGGGTGATGGCTTTAGGTGAGGTCGTTTTGTTACCCATATTACATCCCTACGGGACTGAAAATCTACTGTGGTAAACGCTTCCGCACAAGATCTTCAAGGCAATCGATAAACCGTGGGTGATCATTTGAGCTTGGAACCAGCTGCACGTGTTCACCACCATGTTCGATGAGCAGTTCGTTGTATTCATCACCGATCTCGATAAGTGTTTCCAGACAATCGGCCACAAAAGCAGGACTAAACGCCAATACTTTTTTCACGCCGTCTTTTCCCCATTGACGAATTACTTCATCTGAAAACGGTTGAATCCATTTTTGGTTCAGACGCGATTGGAAACTAACGATATACTGATCCTCTGACAAACCGAGTTTGGCTGCGATCAATCGGGTAGTGGCATAACAGGTTGCTTTGTAACAAAACTTAGCGTCTTCGGCAACTTCATGTTCACAATTGTGATCAGCGCAGAGTGTATCGTCGTACACTTTATCTACATGACGTTCAGGCAAACCATGGTAAGAAAACATGATTTTATCGTAATCACCGAGGTTAAATTCCTGAGCACGGGCAACAACGGAGTCGATATAACTTTCATGGTCGTAAAACTGACTCACGATCTTCACTTCCGGAATTACCCACCATTTGCGAACGATTTCCATTACCTTATCGATCGCAGAGCCGGTTGAAGCACTGGCATACTGCGGAAATAAAGGAATAATAATCAACTGGTCATAATGAGCTTTTCGCATGCGTTCCAGTACACTATCCATTGATGGATTCTGGTAACGCATTGCCAACTCAACTGTGACATCTTCGTTGGCATCAAAACGTTCCTGTACCAGTTTTTTTACCGCTTCGGAATAGGTCATCAACGGCGAAACGCCATTACCCAATGCCCACAGTTCTTTGTAAATCTTAGCTGATTTAGGTGCGCGAAAAGGAACAATGATACCTCTCACCAACAGTTGACGCGTAATGAACGGGATGTCGATCACGCGGGGATCAGTCAGAAATTCACGCAGGTAGCGGGCTACATCACCACGATCAGGACTATCCGGCGTTCCTAACTGAATGAGTAATACGCCTGTTTTTTTTGATGTCATTGATTTTCTTTAATGGTCGGAAAATCCAACCTGACGTATCTTAAATATGCATTGCACGATTATCCGTTGCTGCCATGGCTGCTTCTTTTACCGCCTCAGAATACGTCGGATGCGGGTGACACATACGTGCCAAATCTTCTGCCGAAGCACGATATTCCATGGCTACAACGGCTTCCATGATCAAATCGGCAGCGCGGGCAGCAACCATGTGAACTCCAAGGATTTCATCTGTTTCTGTGTCCGCCAGGATTTTGATAAAGCCTCCCATGTCCATACTTGCGCGTGAACGTCCAAGGGCTTTCATCGGGAATTGTCCGGCTTTGTAATTCACTCCCGCAGCTTTCAATTCTTCTTCGGTTTTACCTACTGAGGCAATTTCCGGCCATGTATACACTACTCCCGGAATCAGGTTGTAATTGATATGTGGTTTCTGACCGGCCAATGATTCGGCAACGAAAACACCTTCTTCTTCAGCTTTGTGTGCCAGCATTGCTCCGCGAACCACATCGCCGATGGCGTAGATATTCGGAACAGCCGTTTGTAAATGATCATTCACTTCGATTTGGCCGCGGTTGTTGGCTGTTAAACCTGCTTTGTCAAGTGCTAAACCATCGGTATATGCTTTTCGTCCAACGGCTACAAGACAATAATCACCTTCGATCACAATGGTTTCCTGTTTTTTGTTAACCGCAGTTACTTTTACACCTTTACCGGTATTTTCTACTTTTTGAACGCTGGTTTCGAGGTTGAATTTAAATCCTTCTTTTTTAAGGATTTTGATAAATTCTTTTCCGATTCCACGGTCCATCGTCGGGAAAATAGCATCGGCAAATTCTACCACTTCTACTTCCGAACCCAAACGGGCATATACAGAACCAAGTTCCAATCCGATCACTCCACCGCCGATCACGATGAGTTTTTTCGGAATTTCTTTCATTTTCAATGCTTCCGTCGATGTGATAATCCGGTCTTTATCCGGTTCCATTCCCGGGAAGAAATTTGGTTTCGATCCCGTAGCGATGATCACGTTTTTGGTCGTGACCGTGGTGTTATTTCCTTCGGTATCAGTAATGGAAACAGTTGTTTTATCTACAAACGAACCCACGCCCTGGTACACAGTGATGTTGTTTTTATCCATTAAGAATTTCACACCGTTGCAGGTTTGAGCAACCACATCGTCTTTACGCGCAATCATTTGAGCCAGATCCGCTTCGACGTTCTCTACTTTAATTCCGTGGGTGGCAAACGTATGCGTCGCATTGTGGAAATGCTCGGAAGAATCAAGCAATGCTTTCGATGGAATACAACCAACGTTTAAGCAGGTACCACCTAAGGTTGCATATTTTTCGATCAAAGCGGTTTTCATTCCCAGCTGTGCGCAACGAATTGCAGCAACATATCCGCCGGGGCCCGAACCTATAATGGTAACATCGAATGTGCTCATAATTTTCTTGTAATTTGGAGTGTAAAAATAGCTATTAATTGAAAATGTAAAATTGAAAATTGAAAATTGAAAAGAAGAGAAAGCAAAGCTTTCGATATAAACAAGCGTTAGCGTAGTTTCCTTTTCAATTTTACATTTTCAATTCACGGTGTTAAAGATCAAATATATGCTTCTCAGCATGATAAGACGACCTTACCAGCGGGCCGCTTTCCACGTAACGGAATCCCATTTCGATGCCCAATTCACGGTATTTATCAAAACGTTCCGGTGTTACGAATTCAGCTATCGGTAAGTGTTTCGGAGTCGGTTGCAGGTATTGCCCCAACGTCAGAATATCCACCCCAACCGCACGTAGATCGTGCATGGTTTCAATGACTTCTTCGTCGGTTTCACCTAAACCAAGCATTACACCCGATTTGGTTCGCATTCCTCCTTTTTTGAGGCGGAACAACACTTCTAAACTGCGGTCGTATTTGGCCTGAATGCGGACTTGTTTGGTCAAACGGCGAACAGTTTCCAGGTTGTGTGAAACGATTTCCGGTGCCACATCGATAATGGCTTGCAGGTTCTCCCACTTTCCGGCAAAATCAGGAATCAGGGTTTCCAGCGTGGTTCCCGGTGATTGATGACGAATGGCGCGTACCGTTTGCGACCAGATTTCGGAACCGCCGTCTTTCAGATCGTCTCGGTCGACGGAAGTGATCACCGCGTGTTTTACGCCCATGATCTTCACGCTGTTGGCCACACGTCCCGGTTCAAACGTATCCACTTCATCAGGACGGCCGGTTTGCACGGCACAAAATCCGCACGAACGCGTACAGATATTTCCCAGAATCATGAATGTAGCCGTTCCTTCGCCCCAGCATTCGCCCATATTCGGGCAGCTGCCACTTTCGCAAATAGTATGTAATTTATGCTCATCCACCAACGAACGGACTTTGCGGTAATTCTCGCCCGTAGGCAATTTTACACGAAGCCACTTCGGCTTTTTGATGCGGATGTTGTTGTCGCTTGTGATTACTTCTTCTGACATATACCAAACTTTCTACACAAAAGTAAACATTGAATAAGCTCTTCGGCGACTTAAAAAACAGTACCTTTGGCGCATTATTCAATCGTGTACAAAAGTACAAAGAAGCAACGGAAAAACGATGGCAACAGCAGAAGTAACCTATTTGGGAGAATTGCGCACCGAATGCAAACACGTGCAGTCGGGAACGGTAATTTACACCGACGCACCAATCGATAATCACGGAAAAGGCGAGAAATTTTCTCCGACCGATTTAGTAGCCACGGCTTACGTTTCGTGCATGCTTTCGATTATCGGGATTTATTGCAACGAACGCGGTTACCATTTCAGTAAAGGAAAAGGTTCAGTGACCAAAATCATGGAATCTTCACCGCGCAGGATTGGAAAACTGGTGATTAACCTGGATTTACGTGGTAATGGTTGGGATGCCGAAACGGCTGAAAAAGTGGTGCGCGCAGCCAAAGCGTGTCCGGTAGCCAAGTCGGTAGAAGCTGGGATTGAGATTGAATTAGCTATACAGTTAGATGGAGAATAAGAAAGAAAATCGCGGGTATAATCGCGACAACAAAAGCGATCGCGGAGCGCGTGACGAGTTTAAACAAGAAGGTAGTTACCGCAAATTCGGTTCACGTGACGGAAGAGAAAAACAAGATCCGGAAGATTTAATCTACGGAATCCGTGCAGTGATCGAAGCGATCAAAAACGAGGTGGAACTAAACCGTATCCTTATTCAAAAAGGAATGGACAAGGAGTTATTCACCGAGTTGAAAGACACGTTAAAAGGAAAAGATTTTCAGTTGCAGTTTGTGCCTATTGAAAAACTGAATAAAATTACGGCATCCAATCACCAGGGCGTTATTGCATATACGTCTCCGGTGGTTTACCAAAACATCGAAGAATTGACTGATAAATGGTTATCAGAAGGAAAAGAACCATGTGTTTTGGTTTTGGACCGCATTACAGACGTTCGTAATTTCGGCGGAATTGCCCGGACTGCAGCCTGTATGGGTGTTGATGCGATTTTGATTCCTTCGAAAGGAAGCGCTACCGTTACCGCTGACGCTGTGAAGACATCTGCAGGAGCGTTGCATTCCATTCCTGTTTGTAAAACCGACTTATTGAAAGACAGTTTGTTTTACCTGCAGCAAAGTGGTTTTCAGCTAGTTTCCTGTACCGAAAAATCGAAAGTAAGTGTTGAAAATTATTCGTTTTTTGGGCCTACAGCCATTTTGCTTGGTTCGGAAGAAAACGGAATTTCGCACGATCTACTCAAAATGTCGGACGTGCGCCTGAGCGTACCAATGGCAGGTGATATTTCTTCGCTGAACGTTGGTGTTGCTACAGGAATGATCTTGTACGAGCGCTTGCGACAGTTGAAAAATGCTTGATCTTTCAGGATTCCCCCGGCCTTATATCCGTCGCGTAGAAGAACAAACGGAATGGAACGAAATCAAACCCCTGTTTGAGCGCAGCCATCGGGTTCTTTGCAAAAGAATCCGTTAATGGCGTTCGCGAGTTGGGGTGCAGGTAGGGGAATGAAGTGTAGTTCTCAAGCAACGGATGTACAGCCTTGACTTTTTGGTTCTTTTGTGTCAAGACAAAAGAACAAGAACCACGCGGAACGAAGTGGAGCGCAAGTATAGTGGCTTTACGAAAGTTGGAAGTAGTTTCAGCTTCAATTTTATCTCTGAAACTCTTGTTCATCAGTGGCGAAATTTTTCATTCTTATTTTAATTTAAATTCCCTCCATTCATCACTTCCGCTGTGCCTTTGGCGAAAACCAAGTCACTTCAATCAAGATTTTTTTCGTAGTTTCGGCAGTCTCATTGGAAAGCATAATGAAGCAAACTCGGGAAATAGTTGAACACATATCGGATTGGTTGCGAACCTACAGCAATCAGGCTGCTGCAGAAGGTTTTATTATTGGCATTTCCGGCGGGATCGATTCAGCTGTAACATCCACATTGTGCGCGCTTACCGGCAGAAAAGTGATGGTGGTGACCATGCCAATCCGCCAGACAAAAGCAGAGCATGACCGCGCAACCGAACACATTGACTGGCTGCTGCAAAAGTTTCCCAATGTCATCTCCCAAACAGTCGAATTAACCGATGTGTTTACGCAATTGGAAAAAAACCTGGGAGAAGCCACGAAGCAACATCATTTGGCTATGGCCAATACGCGTTCCCGGTTAAGAATGACCACCTTATATGCCCTCGGACAGTTAAATAGGTTACTTGTTGCCGGAACTGGTAATAAAGTAGAAGATTTCGGTGTCGGGTTTTTTACCAAATACGGCGATGGTGGTGTGGATGTGAGTCCGATTGCCGATTTGATGAAAACGGAAGTATTTGCGTTAGGCGAACATTTAGGGATCGTTCATTCGATTCAATCGGCCAAACCAACCGATGGTTTGTGGGAAGACGGCCGTTCAGACGAAGATCAGATCGGGGCAACCTACCCTGAACTGGAATGGGCAATGGAATACAACGGTAACGAAACGGAGCTCGGTGAACGCCAGCGCGAAGTGCTTGCAATTTATCGGCGATTAAACCGTTTAAATAAACATAAAATGGAACCGATTCCTGTGTGCATCATTCCGAAAGAATTAAAATGAAAAAACAGAGTCTCCTTTCTTTACCGGCTATATGTTTCCTGTTACTTTCCTTTAACGGAATTGCCCAGGTGAACTTCAACGATTACCACCCGCTGCAATCCAAAGGAAACGTACCCGAAGATTTCTCTATCGAAACAAGCCAGAAAATTAAACAGGCACAAGAGGAACGACGCAACGGATTGACCTCCAAACAACAAAAAGTTTTTGTAGAACAGGTTAATTATACCATTGATGATTTATTGAAATCGGGTTTGGTAACCTACGGCGATGAAGTCACAACGTACATTCAACGCATCGGCGACCGGTTAACCGAATCTGATACTGGTTTAGCAGGGCAACTGCGTTTCTATACACTGAATACCAACGAAGCCAATGCCTTTTCAACCGATCAGGGAATGGTTTTTGTCACCACCGGACTGATTGCCCAAATGACGAATGAAGCACAATTGGCGTTTGTTTTGGCCCATGAAATTGTGCATTACCAGGAAGAACATGTGCTCGATCTGTACGATTATGTCACCGATAACAAATCATTATCTTATGGCGAAAAGGTTCGGTTTTTCAGTAAATATTCACGTGATAATGAGTTTGAAGCAGATAAAATGGGCGTAAAACTATACCACGCCGCCGGTTATAGTTCCTCTGAAATCACCAAAACGTTCGACATTCTCATTTATTCATACCTGCCCTTTGAGGAATTGTTGTTCAACAAAGAATACTTCAATACACCCGATCTTTTTGTGCCTGAAAAACTGTTCAAAGTGCGCAAAAATGAAATCACAGCAAAGCAGCGTTACGATGATCAGTTGCATTCGCATCCCAACGTAGCAAAACGCATCGAGGCACTTGAAAAGGAAATCGCCAATTACGCCGATTGGGGCACAGTTCTCAATTACCCCGAACAATCATTTGATGAGGTGCGTTCTATTTGCCGGTTTGAATATATCCTCAACGAAGTCTACGAAAACAAGACAATCGATGCACTCTACAGCATTTTTGTGATGGAACAGGAATATCCGGGTTCGCGTTTTCTGAAGCGTTGCAAAGCGCAAATCTGGCTGGAGGTTATGAAGGAAGAAACATACGATTATTATCGGTTTAATCCGTTTGTCAACTTCGATAATCCGTATGAACGCCAGTTTTACGAAGGTGAAATTTCGGTGCTCAACTCCTTTTTTAAGGAAGTTCCGGATGAAGGAAAAGTTGCATTGGGTCTGCGCATCATACATGATTTATATGTCAGTGATACCACAGATGCGTTGATGGGGCGCATGTGGCAAAAGGGAATTGAAGTAGCGGCGGCCAATACCATGTTTGAACTGGAAACGTTTTCGAAACACAATTTTAATCAGGCGGTTGCGCACATCGAAGCCGAACGATTGGCCCAGCAAACAAGTGATTCACTTGGTGAACAACACAAACGATGGGATAAATACGAAACCATTAAAAATCAACGCGCAGGTCTCACAGTAGATGCGGGAATCGATTCTGCCAAATTTTACCTCTATGGAATTGCCGATCTGATCAGTGATTCTACGTTCAACAAGCAGTTTGAAGCCTATCATCAGAAGGTGAAGGAAAAAGAGTTGGAAGAGGAAGAGTTTTTCACCATGACCGATGAAGAACAAATGGCCATCGAAACTGAGAAATTTGAAGATCAGTTGCACCTTGACTTGGATACCATTTTATTGGTCAACCCATTTGTGGTGGAATTCAGCGGTCGTAACGAACTCGATTTTCAGAAATCAGATGAGTTGGAAGAACGTTTGCTGACCGTCGTACAGGAAGTTGGCAATGAACTTGGAGTAGTGGTAAACCGCCTGGACCGTTCACAGCTGCAAACCATGACCACCCAGCAATACAATGATATGGCGCTGATCATGCGTACCATTGAAAAAGGAGTGCAAACCACCGATCCCGATGTTTTTATGATCGACCTCGAACGACTGGACAGCCTGAAACTGGTCTATGGATCGTCAAAAGTGATGTTGTTGTCACTGGAACACAACTACAATGATCACATTAACGTGGCGAGCGGGGTGGTGTTTAGCATTCTTTTCCCGATAGGAATGATCTATTTTCCGATAGCGTTGCTTACAGCGCATACAACCCAAATGAATGTGTATATCATGGATCTGGAAAAGGGAGAATTGGTGGTTGAGAAATCATATTATTCCAAAGACCAGGTTTCCAGAAAAATGCTGGCCTCAAGATGTCATGCATTGTTCAGTCAACTTAAAGAAACAGGCAATGAAAATTAAGATACTTCTGACAGCTTGTTTCGTTAGTTTACTAAGTGTTGTGCAGGCACAGGAAGCAGGATATTTTGGAAAGAAAACATTTGTGGACCTGAGCGTTCAGGGACAATTACCAATCATTTATTCGCTGGTGAACCGCGACAAAGGTTACGTGATGAAAAGTGGCAAACTGCAGAAATCCTACAACCTGAAAGATTTCGGTTTCCGGGGCAGTTTAGGTTATATGTTTTCTGAAAATGCAGGCCTTGCGTTTGAATATAATCATCATTTGTACCAGGTCAATCCGTTGAGAGGTGGCGAACTCAATCGTCAGTATGTCGATTCTGCAACGGGTGCACTCACTACCGAATACATTCAGCCACAAGTTGCTTTTTTAGACATTCAGGAGCGCACCTTTATGTTGAAAAGCGTATTCTCGTCATTTAATGGACGTGTTCCTGCTGGCCTTACGCATGAGTGGGGTGTAGGCTATTGCATGATCGGAATTGATAACCGGGAAGCTGCTGCAAGTAATGGCACGGATTCCGTGCTCACCGGTGAATCAATTAGCAAAAATCTTATTGATGCGGATGTTGATGAATACAAGGGAATGGTATTTATGTATGGCTTAAGAATGAATTACCCGCTCAATAAAAGTATGTTGTTCCATATCGGGGTTCGCTACAGTTATTCGTGGTTGTTTGACAAAAAAGATTTTCGGAAAACAGAGCAAACCGAGGCATGGCTTTCGGGGAGGGAATTGTGGTCGCGCATTAACCAGAGAAGACAACTTGGCATCATTAATTTGGGAGCTGGTTTGACCATTTGTTTTTAGATAATAGAACGAATTAGCACTAAATGACATCTTTTTAACTGTAAATCATTTTTTTTCAGGAATGTAAATAACGCACTTAAACCTTTAGTTTACTGCTTTATTGAAGAAAATTGAAATGAAGGACCGTTATTTTTTATGTGGCTTGTTTAAATATTCGATGAAATATGATAAATGAACATTAGTTTACGACGAATATTCATTTCAAGGAGTATTGTTGAGTTTTCACTATACTTTTTCCAATACCAATTAACACACTATTTTATGTATCTTAAAACATTACCACTATTGCTTCTAAGCGGAACCACGTTCGCTCAAAGCAGCCCGGTTGCCGCCGGAGGAGATGTTTCCGGAGCAGGTGGATCACTGAGTTACTCAATCGGACTAATCGATTACGTACAGCTTGATGAAGCCAACGGAACACTTTACGAGGGCGTCCAGCAACCTTATGAATTATTTTCTGTTGGTTTGGAAGAATGGGACTCAAATGTATCCATTTCAGCTTACCCGAATCCGATGACATCGCAGCTTACAATTGCGTTCCCGGATGAAGTGCTGGGAGACATGAGTTTCACCATGACTGATGAATCAGGACGGGTAATTCAATACGGACTTTTGGAAACAAAGGAAACCGTGATCGATGTACTGGGACTCGCCAGAGCCAACTATTTTTTAACAGTTTACAAGAAAGATCGGTCTGTAAGAGTTTACAAACTGGTTAAAAATTAATTGATTTCCCAAAAGACTTACTTGTTGTAATACGCGCTTTCTGTTAGTGCAAAAGCGGACAATCCCGCATTACCACTGCAGAAAGAATGTACCATAACCAAAGCTGTTGAAGGACAGATCATCTTAGAACAGGTTTTATTACCACAAATCTGTTGTTTCTGTTTGACTCACAGCCGGAAAGTAAATCCAAGGGTGTCTTCACACGCTAAAAAAACTAACACATGAAAAGATTAAGCCTTCTCGCAGGGGCGCTTCTTGTTGCGCAGATTTCCCTCGCACAAGCCCCTCAAAAAATGTCCTATCAGGCCGTTGCACGTGATGCTTCGAATGCACTGATTACAAATTCTACAATCGGAATGCGAATTTCGATTCTTCAGGGATCCGCCTCAGGAACCGTTGTTTATGAAGAAACCCAAACACCTGTTACAAATACCAATGGTTTAGCAAGTCTTGAAATTGGTTCAGGAACAGTTGTAAGCGGTAATTTCTCTGCAATTGATTGGGCAAGCGGACCTTACTTTGTTAAAACGGAAACCGATCCTACAGGAGGAACCAATTACACAATTGTTGGTGTAAACCAATTTTTAAGTGTTCCTTATGCGCTTTATGCAGCCAATTCAGGTAGTTCAACTCCTGGCCCTGCCGGTCCTCAGGGACCCGCTGGTCCAACAGGTGCTGATGGTCCGGCTGGCCCGCAAGGTCCAATTGGTCCTCAGGGTATCAATGGTACGGCCGGAGCACAAGGCCCCGCTGGCCCACAAGGTCCGGCTGGAGCAAACGGTGCCAATGGAGCAAATGGAACGAACGGTATTGACGGTGTTGACGGAGCAACCGGTCCACAAGGTCCGCAAGGCCCAGTGGGAGCAACCGGTCCAATGGGTCCACAAGGTCCCGCTGGTACCAATGGTGCAAATGGTGCAAACGGAATAAATGGTGCCGACGGAGCAGATGGTATTGATGGTGCAACAGGTCCTCAGGGTCCTGCTGGTCCAACCGGTGCGACAGGTCCCGCTGGTCCTCAGGGTCCTGCTGGTAACGATGGTTTAGACGGTGCGACTGGTCCTATGGGTCCACAAGGTCCTGCTGGATTAAATGGTGTTGACGGTAACGATGGTTTAGACGGAGCAACAGGTCCAATGGGTCCTCAGGGTCCTGCTGGTAATGATGGTTTAGACGGTGCGACTGGTCCTATGGGTCCTCAAGGTCCTGCTGGATTGAATGGTGTTGACGGTAACGATGGTTTAGACGGAGCAACCGGTCCAATGGGGCCACAAGGTCCTGCTGGTAATGACGGTTTAGACGGTGCGACTGGTCCTATGGGTCCACAAGGTCCTGCTGGATTGAATGGTGTTGACGGTAACGATGGTTTAGACGGAGCAACCGGTCCAATGGGTCCACAAGGTCCAGCTGGTAATGACGGTTTAGACGGTGCGACTGGTCCTATGGGTCCACAAGGTCCTGCCGGATTAAATGGTGTTGACGGTAACGATGGTTTAGACGGAGCAACCGGTCCAATGGGTCCACAAGGTCCTGCTGGTAACGACGGTTTAGACGGAGCAACTGGCCCTATGGGTCCTCAAGGTCCTGCCGGATTAAATGGTGTTGACGGTAACGATGGTTTAGACGGAGCAACCGGTCCAATGGGTCCACAAGGTCCTGCTGGTAATGACGGTTTAGACGGTGCGACAGGTCCTATGGGGCCACAAGGTCCTGCTGGATTGAATGGTGTTGACGGTAACGATGGTTTAGACGGAGCAACCGGTCCAATGGGTCCACAAGGTCCAGCTGGATTAAATGGTGTTGACGGTAACGATGGTTTAGACGGAGCAACCGGTCCAATGGGTCCACAAGGTCCTGCTGGTAATGATGGTTTAGACGGAGCAACTGGTCCTATGGGTCCACAAGGTCCTGCTGGATTGAATGGTGTTGACGGTAATGATGGTTTAGATGGCGCAACGGGTCCAATGGGTCCTCAGGGTCCTGCTGGTAATGACGGTTTAGACGGTGCGACTGGTCCAATGGGTCCACAAGGTCCTGCTGGTAATGACGGTTTAGACGGTGCGACTGGTCCTATGGGTCCACAAGGTCCAGCCGGATTGAATGGTGTTGACGGTAATGATGGTTTAGACGGAGCAACCGGTCCAATGGGTCCTCAGGGTCCTGCTGGTAATGACGGTTTAGACGGAGCAACCGGTCCTATGGGTCCACAAGGTCCTGCCGGATTGAATGGTGTTGACGGTAACGACGGTTTAGACGGAGCAACCGGTCCAATGGGTCCTCAGGGTCCTGCTGGTAATGACGGTTTAGACGGTGCGACTGGTCCAATGGGTCCACAAGGTCCAGCCGGATTGAATGGTGTTGACGGTAACGATGGTTTAGACGGAGCAACCGGTCCAATGGGTCCACAAGGTCCTGCTGGATTAAATGGTGTTGACGGTAACGATGGTTTAGACGGTGCGACTGGTCCTATGGGTCCACAAGGTCCAGCTGGTAACGATGGTTTAGACGGTGCGACTGGTCCTATGGGTCCTCAAGGTCCTGCTGGTAATGATGGTTTAGACGGAGCAACTGGCCCAATGGGTCCACAAGGTCCTGCTGGTAACGATGGTTTAGACGGAGCAACGGGTCCAATGGGTCCACAAGGTCCTGCTGGTAACGATGGTTTGGATGGAGCAACTGGTCCTATGGGTCCACAAGGTCCTGCTGGTAACGATGGTTTAGACGGAGCTACAGGTGCAACTGGTCCAGCTGGAGCCACTGGAGCAACCGGTCCTCAAGGTCCTGCAGGTTCTCCTGCAACATTGACATTCAGCTTTATGTCTAAAACAGCCGACTATACAATTACTGCCGGTGATGCAACAGACAACCTTATTGTGAAAAACAGCAGTAACTCGGTTGTTACGTTTACATTGCCAAGTGCAAGTGCAGCCGGAGTAGGTAAAATGATTTATATCACATCAACATCAACTTCTTCACCACAATCGATCAATGTGTTGACAGATGGTAGTGATTTGTTCTTCGGGTTCTATACAACACCTTCGGGAACAACCGATATCTCTGCAACTACATTGTCAAACATCAGTTGGGTTCAATTGATCAGCGATGGTACAAGTTGGAATATTTTAGGAATGTACTGGTAGTAGTAGGCCGCAACATTCGCTAAAACAGCAAAACCCGAAAGAACAGTCTTTCGGGTTTTGTTTTTTATGTATTTCGGGATTAGCTATTCAGCTTCAGGAGCAAGGCGTAAAACGATCCCGTCAATTTCTTCCGTGATGGGGATCTGACAGCCCAAACGACTGTTCGGTTTTACAAAAAAAGCCTGGTCCAACATATCAAGTTCCGCATCGCTTTGCTCTTCCAATTGATGATCCGATTCCAGGTAACATTGACAAGTCGCACACATTGCCATCCCGCCACATTCGCCTTTTACCGGCAATTCATACGATCGGCACAACTCCATGATGTTCATGTTCATATCGGTAGGTGCGAGCAATTCGTGTGCTTCGCCCTCGCGATCGATAATGGTAACGGTAATGTCTGCCATGATTTTTATTTTTGGCAAAAGTAAGGAATTAGTGTGGTTACGTTAACAATAGAACAAAGCAAATTGATTCTTGAAATCTCAACGGCAACAGCGTCTGAGCTTGAACCAATCATTATTCCTGTGAAATGCTCTGGAAACCTTGTAAATAAAGGGACACAGGGACAGCGACGGAACTCCCCCGTACTTCACCCATAGATGTCCCATATATAACCCATATATAACCCGTATCCGGTAAACCAAAAATGAGGCTGTGAATCCTTGAAATCCTATCACTCCATCGGAGATCAATACTTCACCTCATACTGATGCAATACCCACTGTGCATCCAGCGTCAGCATCTCTTCCACGGAAATGTTTTTCTCAGCAGCTTTCTGAGCAATATTCTTCATCCAGTTTTGATCACCGCGCATACCTTGCTTGAAAAACTCCAGTCGGCGGTTGTAACTGTCATCCAGGTAGCTTTTGGTAGCCGGATCGCGCAGTAATTGTTCTGTCTGCTCGATGAAGCCCCAGCCTAAGTTGGAAAGGTTGGCTTCCGTAGCGAGGATGATGATCACGTCGTGTTTGGCAAGCTGTTCTTTCAGGTCCAGTTGGTAAGCAAACACGGGTGAATAAGAGCTTTCGGGGAATACTTCACGGTTATACGACAAGAAATGATAATCGGTAAAATATTGGTAATAGAACCGGTCAATTCCCCAAAAATAACTATCGGCAATCGCCAGCACCGGGAGTTTTGATTTCTCTTTTGGAGCAACAATTTTCGTGGTCGGATATCCCATCTTTGGCAGCGGCGGATCCTTCATAAGGTTCAGCAATACCAATAAATCGATGTCAGTATCATGTGCCGGTTTTTCAGCTGCGGTGGTCCAGCTGCGATCTATAAGATCAATACCATACAAATGCTCCATGTATTTCGTGATGGAATCGGTAGCAAGCGCCGAGCCGTAATGGCTCCAGTGAATTCCATATTTTGCCATCAACGGAAAATGCGAGTTCTCTTTTTCGTTCTTTAAATAGTGAAACAGATCAATGGTATGAATTCCCTGCGATTTCATTTCATTTAAATAACCCCGGATGTTCGTATTAAAACCCGGTAACGGTGTGCCTTTTGGCAAATGTTCAGGAAAGAACGAAGCTTTCCCCGGGGCAAATACCACAATCACCGATTTGTGATACGGGGCCAGCTTATCCTGTATAAATCGCAGTTTATTCACCTTGTCTTTGATGGATACATCACCGATATAGTCGCGGCCAAGATAAGCTTCAAGGTGTTTCTGGTCATATAAATAACCATTTTGGCCCATAAAAACGGTACTCGCATGGATGATATCAAAACACGAATAGTCAATCTGGTGATGCAAACGAATCAATGGTTCCCTGAAACCGACATGTTCCATTAAATAACGCTCTTCGTGTTTTTGGTAACTTCCGTCCAGCCAATTGGAAACAGTCAGTTTTGTTTCGGGCAATTGCTGAATATAACCGTTCAAGGGTTTCAATTCAAATACCGGAAATAAGGTTTGGACCAACGGCAAAAACAGCACGATCATGATCATGACCAATAAGCTTTTTCGCAATATGCCGGAACGCTTTTTCATCAGAACTGGAAATAAATGAACGGATTAAAATCGCCTGCAACCAAAAAACTGGCAGAGAGAACCAGGAGGACAAAACTCGCGAAAGTGGCAATCAAATGGCCCGAATCTGTTTGTTTATCAGTGTACAAAGCTGTTTCCAGGTAGCGTCCGATTTTCAAAATTCCCGCGAACGAAAGCACGGCCGCCACGATGAAGAAAACGTAGAATTTGGTATCGAAGATCACCGGAGTCACTACATCGTTTGGCAACAGCTGCCCGAAATACGTAAAGGCCGCATCAAGTCCTTTCGTGTGGAAAAACACATAACCGGTTACCACAATCATGAAGGTAATCGCGATCCGTAGAATTCGGCCAACGCGCTCATAGAATTTCAGTAAAAACAAACGTTCCAGGATCATGAAAATCCCATGATAGATGCCCCAGAACACAAAATTCCACGAAGCGCCGTGCCACAATCCCGACAACAGGAACACCAGTCCCAGGTTGAAATACAAGCGTTTTTTCGAACTAACGCGATTGCCGCCCAACGGAATGTACAGATAGTCTTTCATCCATTTTCCCAGTGAAATATGCCAACGTGTCCAGAACTCTGTAATGGAGGTCGAGATGTAAGGACTGTTGAAGTTTTCCGGAATCGTAAATCCGAGCATTTTGGCCAGTCCGATTGCCATATCTGAATAGCCGGAAAAGTCAAAATACAACTGAAATGCGAACGCAAATAATCCGAACCAGGCCGTAAAAGCGTCCAGCTGCAGGAAATCCATTTCGAAAATGATTTTCGTATAAAGGCCTATTTGATTGGCAATCAGCACCTTTTTCGCCAGCCCGATGCAGAACTGGTAAAAACCGTTGAGCCGGTTGTCAGTCGTTTCGAAAGCCGACCGGTCTGTAATCTGATGAGCAATAGTCCGGTAGGGGATAATAGGACCAACAATCAGCTTGGGAAAGAGCAAAATATAAAGCAGGTAGTTGAAGAAATTATCGAGCGGTTTCTGATCGCCACGGTAAACATCCAGCGCGTAAGTGATGGACTCAAACACGAAAAACGAAATCCCTATGGGAAGCGCAATTTCTGTCCATCCAATAGTCTGAACTCCAAGTTGATATAGGAGTTCATTGAAACCCTCAACAAAGAAATTAGCATATTTGAAAACCGCTAATAACCCGATATTCAACGCCAGCGAAACAATGAGAATTCGTTTCTTTTTCCGGGCATCACTCTGCTGGCTCATCCACCTGACCAAGTAAAAATCAATCGCAGTAGTAGCCAAAAGAAGGAAGATAAAACGGGGAGCTCCCCAACTGAAAAAGAAAATACTGGCTAGCAAAAGCACGGGATTCTTCAGCTTTTTTCCAACCGAAAAATACACCAAAAGGAATATCGGTAAGAAATACACCATGAAGTAGCTGCTGCTGAAAACCATGCTTGTTTTTTGATGAGAACGAATATACTATTTTTCAGTTGTAAGAAAAGAGCATTGAATAATCAAGATAATTTTGGGGTATAAACCAGTTCGAAAAATCCGACGTAATATTGCAAATTCACGGGGGATTGTTTGATATGCCAATTTGCAATATTACGTCGGTTTGTTCTTTCGTGAACGGGCTTTCTATTCAAAAGAAAAACCTCCTGTCAACGACAGAAGGCTCTTCACTATAAGTTGATTGAAATTTACTGTTTCACAAAAGTCAAAACACCGGTTCCGCCGGCATGTGTCACACGGACTTTGTAGAATCCAGCTGACCATTCAGCTACATTCACCTCTGTTTCTTTACCCGAAAGATCGTGATTCGACCAAACAATCTTTCCGGTCAAGTCGGTCACTTCGAGCGTTGCGTGCTGCAATTCCGAAGAGAATGCAATATGCAATACATCTTCCGTTGGATTCGGATAAGCGTTCAAAACAAATTGTCCTGTTTCAATGATACCATTCACGTCAACAATTACCTGCTCACAAGTTGTATCAGTTTCTCCGCATGTATTCATTACAATCAGGCAAATAGTGTAGGTGCCTTCTGCTGCGTATACATGTGTCGGATTTTGCTGTGTGCTGGTATTTCCGTCGCCGAAATCCCAGGAATAGGAATCAGGACTCCCGGATGACTGTTCTGTGGTTTGTACTGTGAGATCAACGCTTGTAACGGTGAAATCTGCAATGAGTGTTCCACAAACGGTAACCGTTTGGCAGATCGTGTCGCTGTAACCACAGGTATTAGAAGCAATCAGGCAAACAGTATAAACACCTGCCGATGCATACAAATGTGTCGGATTTTGCTGATTGGAAGTGTTTCCGTCACCGAAGTCCCACGCCCATGTATCCGCATTGGCACCCGACTGGTCTGTGAAATCAATGGAAAGCCCGTTGGATAATGTTGAGTAACCTGCAACCGGGTTTTGACATACGGTTACCGATTGACAAATGGTGTCGCTGTTTCCGCAATTGTTCTGCACAATGAGACAAACAGTATAAGTACCCGGCGTTCCGTAATTATGCTGCGCATTTTGCTGGGTGGAAGTATTTCCATCGCCGAAGTCCCATGCCCATGTGAGCGGATTCCCGCCGGACAGGTCTGTAAAATCAACTGAAAGCTCATCGTGAGTTGTACTGTAACCCGCTGTTGGGGTGCTGCAAACAGTAACGATCTGGCAAATCGTATCGTTGTATCCGCAGCTGTTTTCCGCGATCAGGCAAACGTTATACGTACCTGATGTTGCATATGTGTGAGAAGGATTTTGCTGCGTGGAAGTGTTTCCGTCACCAAAATCCCACATCCATGAATCGGTTGTTCCTGTGGACATATCAGTGAAATCAGCCGTCAGATCATTCTCTGCTGAAGCATAGGCAGCCACTGCGTCGTCACAGATAGTAACTGTATGGCAACTATCGTCACTTCCGCAAGGTGTACTTGTTGTGAGGCAAACCGTGTAAGTTCCCGGTGCAACGTACGTATGCTCCGGATTTTCTTCTATACTGGAGTTTCCGTCACCGAAATCCCATGACCATGATTGGCCAGGACCGGTTGAATTACCTGTAAAAGCAGCATCCAGATGATCTGATGTTTCTGAGAAAACAGCTACAGGAAGTCCTGAAAATCCGTTAATCGTAGCGCGAATCAATAAGTCTTTTGTAGCATTATCACGGTATTCTCCCCATCCGTTGTCTAGAATTTCGTAATTCCTGCGCGAATGCGGACCTGCGGTTTCCGTTCCCAGGAAAATAGTTGTTCCGCCTTGAAGCCAGACTACGTAAAATCCGCCATCGTTCATTGTAACAGACGGTGTAACGTTTACCGTGTTCCATGAAGCTGAAATAACAGATGCGGAAGCTGCTGTTTGGGTGAAAAGCAATGTGCCCGGCGCTCCGTTTGCACCGTCATCGTCATACACTTGTGCAATGAAACCATCGCTCACATTGGAACTGATGTAGTATTGCAGCGCAGTAATACTATACGGATAAACAGGTGGAGCATAATAAACCGCTATACCGTCATCATTGGCACCACCATTCCAGTTTTGTGAACCGTCAGGTGCATTTCCCGTAACATAACTTAATGTCATTACCGGATCACAAACGTTTACAACTTCCAGCTCGGTTTCGTTGGTATTGTTTGCAGCGTTAATGTCCTGTGAATTTGTGAGTGTGGACCTGAACATATATTGTCCGGTGGTTGACGGTGTCCAATCAACCGGAAACACATAAATACTATCATCGCCTGCTGTCAGGGTCGGTATTGTTCCGGATGAAGTATGCTCCGTTACCAAGACTGAGTTCAAAACAGTTGCCTGAAGGTCGATCATCGTGGTAACGTCTGTATTACCGACATTTTTATAATCACTGACCAACGTATACGGAACCGATGACGGCATGAAAATCGCTTTGTTTTCGGTATTGGTATTCCAGTTTGGCAGTATATCCTGGATACTCATCAGCACCACCGGAGGATATTCGAACCGGATCACATAGTTGGAAGGTACAACAGCATCGCTGAATACCTGGAGGCCGATAGTGCCGTTACTGTTCTCAATTCCAACGGTCATATCCACACAGCCTCCGTTGTTCACAAAACCACCGCCGATCGTACCATACTGGTAAGTAATCGAGCTGTCAGCCGCACATAAAATTACCTGGAACGTGTTTCCACCCGACCAGCCCGGCGCATTCACCGACCAGAAAGGAACATCGATGTAGGAAATCACACACGAATCAAGGTTGTTGGTCCAGTATTTTACCTGCCCGATATTTCCGGCTCCGGTAAAATTGAGGTCACTCATGAAAGGAGCCAGAACATTATCTGCTCCACCCCCAGCCGGGATTCCCGGAAAGCAGGCAGCTACGTTCGATACATTATTAAAACTCATCCAGCCGTTGGAACCGATTTTCAACTGGGAATAATCGTTCCAGTAATAATGGAAGTTAAAACCCACATTGATCATTCCGGCAGCGGAATTGTCATCGGCCAATCCGGTTACTGTTTGTACACCTGGCCTTGCGGTTATATCGATCCAGTTAAAGGCCGGACCGCCTGCATCGACAGAAGTAATCCAGGTATAACCGTAGGCATCAGGCCCCCCGGCAGCAAAACTTTTTGAAGCAAATAGCAAAACGATCATTGCCAATAAGATAGTGTAGCTTTTTTTCATGTTGATTTATTTTGAAGCCGTAAAGGTAGAAAAAAGCGATTGAAGAGAAAAAGTTGTTTACTTCTCCCACAGAATACACAGATTGTGCTCGGCTAACGCCCTCGCTTGAATTTAGCTGATTACTGTTGGTGTTTTACCATTGAGCGCTGCCGTTAGGAGCGCAAAAATCTGTGCATCTGTGGGGAGTTCTCTTTTGTTGTTTTTGATCAGTCATGGGTTTGGTTAGGGTAAAAAACAAAAGCCGCCAGCCAAAGGCTGACAGCTTCTTTTATATATTGCCGTTCCGTTCTATCCTCAACATAACATCAAGGGAAGAAGGCCCGAGAAACCCAACGCACCGAAGCGCATTGAGTATAAATCCAATTACATCATCCCCGGCATTCCACCTGGCATTCCGCCCATTGCCGGATTGTTTTCTTCCGGTTCGTCAGCAATAACGCACTCGGTAGTCAACAACATCGATGCAATAGAAGCAGCGTTTTCAATCGCAATACGTGTTACTTTAGTCGGATCGATCACACCGGCCTCGTACAAATTCTGGTATTGTTCCGTACGTGCGTTGTAACCGAAATCGTCTTTTCCTTCGCGTACTTTCTGAACGATTACTGCTCCTTCGCCACCGGCATTGGCAACGATCTGACGCAACGGCTCTTCAACCGAACGGGTTACAATTGCGATACCAGTAGTTTCGTCTTCATTGTCACCTTTCATTTTCTCAAGGTTGGCAATCGAACGAATCAACGCAACACCACCACCAGGAACAATTCCTTCTTCCACAGCAGCACGTGTAGCAGCCAATGCATCGTCAACACGGTCTTTTTTCTCTTTCATTTCTACCTCGGTCGGCGCTCCGATATACAATACCGCAACGCCGCCTGCCAACTTCGCCAAACGTTCCTGCAATTTCTCGCGGTCGTAATCAGAAGTAGTCGATTCCATTTGGGCTTTGATTTGTTTCACACGTCCCTGGATCGCTTCTTTCTCGCCGGCACCATTGATAATCGTGGTGTTGTCTTTGTCGATTTCTATTTTTTCAGCAGTTCCCAACATATCCATCGTAGTGTTCTCCAAGGTGTATCCACGCTCTTCCGAAATCACCTGGCCACCGGTTAAGATTGCCAGATCTTCCAACATCGCTTTACGACGGTCACCGAATCCAGGCGCTTTTACAGCTACAATTTTCAATGATCCGCGCAAACGGTTTACCACCAATGTTGCCAACGCTTCACCGTCTACGTCTTCAGCAATGATCAGCAATGATTTTCCGTTTTGAACCACCGGCTCCAATACAGGAAGCAATTCCTTCATGTTGCTGATTTTCTTATCGTAGATCAAAATCAACGGATGTTCCATTTCAGCGATCATTTTATCGGTATTGGTAACAAAATACGGAGAAAGGTAACCGCGGTCAAACTGCATACCGTCAACCGTTCTTACTTCTGTTTCCGTTCCTTTTGCTTCTTCAACAGTAATTACACCATCGTTACCAACCACTTTCATTGCCTGTGCAATCAACGCACCGATTGTCTCATCGTTGTTCGCTGAAATCGTTGCAATTTGCTTGATTTTATCGTTATCCGAACCTACTTCTTTCGAAAGCGCTTTCAGATTTCTTACCACCTCTGCAACAGCTTTGTCGATCCCGCGTTTCAAATCCATTGGATTCGCTCCGGCCGCAACGTTTTTCAACCCCGCAGTGATGATCGCTTGTGCCAATACAGTTGCCGTTGTTGTTCCGTCACCTGCTATATCAGCCGTTTTGGAAGCAACTTCTTTCACCATTTGAGCACCCATATTTTCAATCGGATCTTTCAATTCGATTTCTTTGGCAACCGTTACACCGTCTTTGGTGACTTGCGGAGCGCCGAATTTTTTACCGATAACAACGTTTCTTCCTTTTGGTCCTAAGGTTACTTTTACTGCATTAGCTAATGCATCAACGCCTTTTTTTAGCTTCTCACGAGCTTCTACATCAAAATATATTTGCTTTGCCATCTTGTGTTTTAGTTTGTCTGTTTAATTATCCGATAATTCCGTAAACGTCAGACTCTTTCATGATCATGTAAGTCGTGCCGTCTAATTTGATTTCCGTTCCTGCATATTGTCCGTACATTACGGTATCGCCAACTTTTACAGTCATCGGTTCGTCTTTTTTGCCATTTCCGGCAGCAATAACTTTTCCACGTAAAGGTTTTTCCTTTGCTGTATCCGGAATGATGATACCACTTGCGGTAACTTGCTCTGCCGGCGCCGGTTCAATCAGAACCCTGTCTGCTAAAGGTTTAAATGTTGTAGACATATTCGAAATATTTAGAAATTTAAAGTTTGTTGCTTCGCAACTGTCGAAGATTGTGCCAAGCACGCTTTGGCAGTCATTTTTTCAGTTTTGGAACCAAATGCACAAAAAAATGTCAGTATGCGTGACATACTGACATTCAAATATCGTTTGGATAAAACCTATCTTGTTGGAGTCGGTGTGTTCCCGTTTCCTTGAGTACCGGTGTTTCCACCTTGTCCACCCGGTTGTTCTGTTCCTGTTTCCCCACCTCCTGGACGTTCTGTTTTTTCCGGAGTCATCATTATTGTAAGTGCAATACTCAAAACCATGATAGTTGCAGCCAGTGACCAGGTTGATTTCTCGATGAAATCGTTTGTACGTTGTACGCCACCCAATTGCTGAGCTGCACCAAAATCAGAAGACAAACCTCCACCTTTCGGGTTTTGAACAAATACGACAACTACGAGTAAAATACTCGCTAAAATGATGATGATTGAAATGAGACCTGTCATTGTTATGATGTTATTTTTTTCTTTAATTCTTCAATTCGGACTGCAAATAAAAGCTTTTTTTCCGGAAAAGCCAACATCAATTGATGATAAACATGAATTGCTTTCGGATAATTGCCTTGGGCAGCGTAAATTTTGGCCAATGTCTCCGAAACAGGGATGGTTTCCTCGTCTAAACTTTCCTTCGCTTTTTTGGGCGGAGAAAAGAATTCGGTTTTTCCGCGGCTGATCGTTGGTTCTTCTTTGATGAAATGCTCGATGATCTCGTCAACTTTACGTTTTTCCGGAGTTTTAGCAGTCGGTTCGCTTGGTTTCTGACCAGTGCTTTTGAGCCATGAAGTAAACGAACGTTTTTCTCCTGGTTCGTGGTGTTCGGTCCAATCAGTTTCAGATGCCGGTTCCGCTTCAGGTTCTGAAGGAACAATTTCTTCAGCCTGTTCTTCTTTCTGCAACTCAACAACCGGTGCTTCCGTTTCCGAAATGTCGAAATGCTGCTCTAATGTAAATGCTTCGGTAATTGTCTCGAAATCGGATGAAACTGTCGGTTCAACAACTGGTTCCGGCGATTCTTTCGTTTCGCTTTCCGGTGTGAATTCAATTGATTCATCAGCCGGTTCTTCTTTTTCTTCCGGAATAACTTCCGATACAGGTTCCTGAAACACAATTACTGGTTCGGTTTCTTCTGTCTCAGCAATCGTTTCCGGTGTTTCAGTAACAACCAAATCAGCTGAGACTTCTCCCGAAGAATTGATCAGCTGGTACAACTGCGCACGATCGTTCAACCGGTAAGCATGTTGCTGTAAAGCCGTGTCCAGGTCAATCGATTTTCCGTTGGCCAATGCCGTGAGATAAAGCAATGAAAAAACCGCCGCGTACGGATGCTTTTCGCTCAGCGCCTTTAAAGCAGGAGCATCAGCCAGTGTTAACACCGCCGGATTTGAAATGGATTGTGAAACCTGTTCCAGATTCATAACTTACCAGTTTGAGCGTAATTTATTAATGACATCCTGCACAATTTGCTGATTGATCAGTTCCAGTAACTGGCTTTCAACATCCGACAACTGCTGCGAAGCATCATAATCGGCAAACCGTGTGCTGGTCATTTGCATTTTTTCCAATCCTTTGGTAGGGGTAATAATCACAAAACTAACCGAAACAGTAAGCCTGTTTTTCTGAGCATTATCACCGTCGGTAACGGCTTGCGGAGTAGTATTGTAACTGTTTACCGTTCCTGAGATCTGTACCGCAGAATCATTCGTTTCCGTAAGCATTTTCAGTCGCGTATTGTTCTGAACACCGGTTCTTATTGATTCGGTAAGTGTAGCATTGTAATTGGCAGGAGCAGTAGCCGCGTTTAGTTCAAGCGGAGTAACGTAAAAATCCTTCCATTCTTCCGGCATACTGTCGTCCACAAAACCGACGCGCGTTGGCCAGCAACTGCAAAGCGATCCCAAAACAACGATTATCATTAAGTATTTTATCATATATTATGTAATTGAAAATGTAAAATGTAAAATGTAAAATTGAAAAGGAGAGTTCTTCTAACCTTTTCAATTTTACATTTTCAATTAATAATTCGTTCAGCCATTAATATCATACTCCTTAATCTTCCGGTACAATGTTCGTTCCGAAATCCCTAGTTCCTCCGCAGCATGTTTTCTACGTCCACGGTGCTTATCCAACGCCTTCTGAATCAATTCCTTTTCGCGGTCTTCCAGCGATAATGATTCCTGTACTTCTTCGTGAATCTCAAAATCTTCCGTCTGATCTTCCATGCGGTAAGCCGGAGCCGGTTCTACTTTTGCCGGAGCACTCGGTAATAAGCGCGGTTCAGCAATTCCAACATCGCTGTACATACGATTTACCATCGCCGCCTGGTCATTTGATAAACTAAAATCGCCCTGCTGATTCAGCAATTCAACCACCAGTTTTTTCAAATCGTTCAGGTCGTTTTTCATGTCGAACAAAAACTTGTACATCAACTCACGCTCATCAAATTTTGTTTCGTGCGCACCAACCACCGACGGAAATTGTTCTTCCGGATCGGGCAGGTATTGCTGTAAACGCAACAAATCGATATCTCGTGTTTGCTCGATCACTGAAATTTGTTCTACGAGGTTCTTTAGCTGACGAATGTTTCCGGGCCAATGGTATGAATTCAGTAATTCTACTGCGTCGGCACTGAGTTTGATCGTCGGCATGCGGTATTTGTCGGCAAAATCGCTGGCAAACTTGCGAAACAACAGGTAAATATCTTCATTTCTGCTGCGAAGCGGCGGCAAAGCAATTGGAACAGTACTCAAACGGTACAATAAATCTTCGCGGAATTTCCCCGAGGAAATGGCGCGCTGCATATTCTCATTGGTCGCCGCAACAACACGAACATTTGTTTTAATCACCTTCGATGAACCCACACGGATAAATTCTCCGGTTTCCAGTACACGTAACAGGCGAACCTGTGTTTGCATCGGTAATTCTGCCACTTCATCCAGGAAAATAGTTCCGCCGTCTGCTACTTCAAAATAACCCTGACGACTGCCTGTAGCTCCGGTAAATGAGCCCTTTTCGTGGCCAAATAATTCCGAATCGATCGTTCCTTCCGGAATGGCACCACAGTTGACTGCAATGTATTCGGCATGCTTGCGTGAACTCAATTGGTGAATCACCTGTGGGATGATTTCCTTTCCCGTTCCGCTTTCTCCGGTCACCAAAACCGAAATATCCGTTGGGGCAACCTGGATGGCTACTTCCAGTGCGCGATTGAGCAGCGGAGCATTTCCGATAATCCCGAATCGTTGTTTGATCTGTTGTACGTTCATGCTCATGAGACCACTAATTTAGCAGGTTCTTCCACTTGTTCGCCAATCAGCGTAGCCGACGTGCATTCTTTTATTTTTACCCAAACGTAATCGCCTTTTTTGGCTGTTCCTTTCGGGAAAACCACCTTGGTGTTGCGCTCGTCACGGCCCATCAGATCGTCTTCCGATTTTTTGGAAACGCCTTCGATCAACACTTTATGAACTTCACCGATCTGACGTAAATTATTCGCCAGTGAATGACGCAATTGGTTCGCAATGATCTCATCCAAACGACGGCTTTTTAGTTCCTCTGTCACATCGTCTTCAAACTTACGTTCTGCCAGTGTTTTTGGGCGTTCTGAGTATTTATACATGTAAGCGAAATCAAATTGCACCTCATTTTGAAGTGAAAGTGTCGCCTGGTGTTCTTCTTCTGTTTCACCGCAAAATCCCACGATAATATCCGTTGAAATCCCGCAATTCGGTAAAATACGTCTGATCGCAGCAATTCGGTCCAGATACCATTCACGGCTGTAACCACGATTCATACGCTGCAACACATCCGAATGCCCTGATTGCACCGGCAGGTGAATGTACGGACAGATATTATCGTACTTTGCCATCACTTCCAACACTTTGTCGGTCAGGTCTTTTGGGTGCGAAGTCGAAAAACGAATACGCAGATCCGGGTGAACCTGCGCCACCATTTCCATTAATTCCGCGAAATCGGTGGTCGGTTCGTTTTCGTCTTTCACAACGCCTTTACTGCTCATGTTCCAGCGGTAACTGTCAACGTTTTGTCCCAAAAGCGTTACTTCCCGGTAGCCGCGATTAAATATATCGGTACATTCCTGGACAATCGTATGCGGATCACGCGAGCGCTCTCTTCCGCGGGTAAACGGAACCACGCAGAACGAACACATATTGTCGCATCCGCGGGTAATCGAAACGAAACCTGAAATCCCGCCTTCATCCAACCGGATCGGAGAAATATCACCGTACGTTTCTTCGCGCGACAGCAACACGTTTACCGCTTTCTGGCCACCATTTACTTCGTCTATCATCCCCGGTAATTCGCGGTAAGCATCGGGGCCGGCCACCAAATCAACCAGTTTTTCTTCTTCCAGTAACGATTGTTTCAAACGCTCGGCCATACAGCCCAATACGCCAACAACCAGTTTAGGCTGTGCCTTTTTTTGTTTTCGGAATTCAGTCAAACGTTTGCGAACACGCATTTCTGCATTATCCCGAATGGAACAGGTGTTGATCAGAATCACATCAGCTTCTTCCGAATTCCGGGTCGTCGAATAACCTTCTTTCGCCAGAATGGAAGCAACCACTTCACTATCCGAAAAATTCATGGCACAACCGTAACTTTCAACATAGAGCTTCTTGGTACCAGCAGAATTTCCGTCTAGTACCAACGCTTCTCCTTGTTTTCCTTCGTCAATTATTTTGTTGTTGCCGTGATCGTCAACCATTGTGTGCTGCGTTTAGAGTGCGTGCAAAAATAGCGTTTTTTCAAGATCATGTCAAAATGTCAGTCTTAAGTTTTAACGGTTTTTTAGAAGTTGTTCCAATCCACACGAAATGATTTTTTCAAATGAACGATTGAAAACATGATTTCAGTCACAGAATACCGGATTTCACAGATAAAATCCGACTTTCAAATGTTGATGAATATACTGGCATATATCAATATCTCTGAAATTCTGTGCGATCTGTGGCCAATAGTTGTATTTCGCTAATAAACTTTATGAGCTAACTCAAATTCACTCTATATAATAAGGTATCAAAGTCCGATTTAGAGAAGATTTTAATTTTTTTTCGCTCAGAAGTAAATTTATCCGACAAAATAAACTATCGTTTAAAGGAGCTCCGAACAATCAATAGCAACCTGCTGTTTGTTTTTTGAAATGAAAACTTCTTATTTTGCACCGCTTTATCGTTTGAAGCCGTTTAATGTTATACCTGCATGAGCAAAAACTTAGTAATAGTGGAGTCACCTGCGAAAGCAAAGACTATCGAAGGATACCTCGGAAAAGATTTCATTGTGAAGTCGAGTTTTGGCCACGTAAGGGATCTGGCATCAAAAGGCCTTGCGATTGATATAGAAAACAATTTTCTGCCAGATTACGAAGTTAGTTCCGATAAGAAAGCGATTGTCGCAGAATTGAAAAAATTGACCAAAGAGGCAGAAGTTGTATGGCTCGCAACGGATGAGGACCGCGAGGGAGAGGCTATTTCCTGGCACTTATATGAAACGCTTGGTCTGTCCAAAAAGGAAACCAGACGAATCACTTTCAATGAAATTACCAAAACCGCGATTTTAAAAGCAATTGAAAAACCGCGCGAAATCAATAAACCATTGGTAGATGCCCAACAAGCCCGTCGTGTATTAGACCGTTTGGTAGGTTTTGAATTGTCGCCTGTGTTGTGGAAAAAAGTACGTCCGAGCTTGTCGGCTGGTCGTGTACAATCGGTAGCTGTGCGCCTGATTGTAGAACGTGAAAAGGAAATCATGAACTTCTTGTCGGAAAGTTATTTCCGCGTTGCAGGTTCTTTCCTCAAAGGAAAAGAGAGCATCAAGGCAGAGGTGAGCAAGCATTTCGGAAGCGATACCGAAGTAGAAGGATTCCTAACCGAATGTGGAAATACAACATTTTCCGTGCTGGATGTGCAAACCAAACCGGCTAAGAAAACACCGGCCGCTCCGTTTACAACTTCAACCCTGCAGCAGGAAGCCAGTTTGAAACTCGGTTACTCCGTTTCACGGACGATGCAGGTGGCGCAGCGCTTATACGAAGCAGGACGCATCACTTACATGCGTACCGATAGTGTGAATTTATCGGAAACCGCGATGTTGGGTGCCGAAACTGAAATCAAATCAGCTTACGGAAATCAATATAGCAATCCTACAAAATACGCAACAAAAAGTGCCAACGCACAGGAAGCTCACGAGGCCATTCGTCCGACAGATTTCGGGTTGCATAGCCTCACCGGTGGCGATTCGGATGAAGTGCGTTTGTATGATTTGATTTGGAAACGCGCCATTGCTTCTCAGATGAGCCACGCACAACTAGAGCGCACTACTATTTCCATCGGGAATGAAAAATTACCGGAAATTTTTGCAGCCAAAGGTGAAGTCATCAAATTTGATGGATTCCTGAAAGTATATCTTGAAACCTCGCTTGAGGATGATGAAGACGGTGAATTATCCGGATTATTGCCGGCTGTTACCGTTGGTGAAAAACTGGATGTACAGTTTATTCGGGCTACACAGCGTTTTTCCAGGGCTCCTTCGCGTTATGTGGAGGCAGCATTGGTGAAAAAACTCGAAGAATTGGGAATCGGCCGTCCTTCAACATACGCGCCAACGATCTCAACCATTCAGAAGCGTGGTTACGTAGAGAAAAAAGAACGCGAAGGTGAAGAACGCGCTTACCTCGTGCTTGATTTGAAAGGAACTGAAATTGTTCGTGAAACCAAAACGGAGATCACAGGTCGCGATAAAAACAAACTCTTCCCAACCGATATCGGTATGGTAGTGACCGATTTCCTCAAAGAGCATTTTGAACATATCATGGATTACCATTTCACAGCAGAAGTGGAAGGCCAGTTTGATGAAATCGCACACGGCAAGATAGAATGGACCGATATGATCCGCAAATTCTACAACCCGTTCCACGAAAGTGTAGAAGATACCTTGGAGCATTCGGAACGCGCTACAGGAGAACGAATTCTGGGTGTGCATCCTGTTTCCAATAAAAAGGTACTGGCACGCATCGGGCGTTTTGGTCCAATGATCCAGGTCGGTGATGAAAAGGAAGACGGTGAAAAGCCTCAGTTTGCATCCTTACATGCTTCCCAGTCCATTCATACCATTACGTTGGAAGATGCGCTTGAGCTATTCAAATTGCCTCGCGTACTGGGCGAATTGGAAGGTGAAACCGTGAAAGTGAATGTTGGGCGTTTCGGTCCTTATATCCAATTGGGGAAATTGTTTGTTTCCCTGAAAAAGGAAGATGATCCGATGCAGATTCAATTGGACCGTGCTTTGGAACTTATTGTTGAAAAACGCGAGGTAGAAGCCAATCGTTTGATCAAGGATTTCCCTGAAAACAAGGAAGTGCAATTGCTCAACGGCCGTTACGGAGCTTACCTTAAAATTGGAAAAGACAACTTTAAATTACCAAAGGGTACCGAAGCTGCTTCGTTAACATTGGAACAATGTCTTGCTATTGCAGCAGATCCGGCCAATGCCCCGAAAAAGAAACCCGGAGCGCGTAAAGCACCTGCTAAAAAACCTGCTGCCAAAAAGCCTGCTACGAAGAAGAAATAATTTTAATTTTGAATAATACTTAAAGTGCAATTGCAGTTAACTGTAGTTGCACTTTTTTGTTCCCTGCTCCGAAGTGACTGAGGAATGAAGTCTACTTCGGAGGAGTTATTCACCATCCTTTCTTCATTCTTAATTTTACCGTTCGTTTTTTGGCGCAACATCACCAGTATCTTTGCTTCAAATACGCGTAATGAAAGACCTTTCGATATATTTTAGCCCGTTGGTGCAAGAGAACGAATATCCTGCTGACACTATCGGATCAATGATATTGGCAAACAATCAACACGGTTTTCCGGAAATTGGAGAAAGCGGATTGGCGCTTATTTACGTACCCGAATTCAGGAACGGAAAGCCTGAATTACACCAGCAAACCGATGATCGTTTCCGTGAAGCATTTTACAACTATTTCCCGGGAATGCTTTGGAATCAGGCAATATATGACCTCGGAACGTTACTTCCGGGCGAACGGGTAGAGGATACCTATTTTGCTTTGCGTCAGGTGGTTGCCGAATTGGTGAAGAGAAAAATCATACCCATTATAATAGGCGGAACCCAGGATCTCACTTATGCGATGTACCAGGGCTACGAAGAATTGGAGCAGCTCATCAATGTCATGAGCATCGATTATAAGCTCGATTTAGGCGATCCCGACCAACCTGTCAGCAAAGATGCTTTTGTGAACAAATTGCTGATGCACCGCCCGTGCTTTCTGTTCAATTATTCGATTTTGGGTTATCAGGCACCATTTGTCCGGCAATCCGAAATCGATTTGTTCGAGAAACTCTATTTCGATGCCGTTCGTTTGGGTGAATTTGTTTCCGATCCACGCATTGCCGAACCGCTTTTACGCAATTCCGATTTATTGTCCATTGACCTGCAGGCCGTTAGGGCATCCGATTTTCCCGGCGACCATTACCGGAATCCAAACGGGTTTTACAACCATGAACTTTGTCAGCTGGCCCGTTATGCCGGAATCAGTGATAAATTAACTTCCCTGGGAATTTTCAACCTGCTTCCGGGAAATCTGAGTGAACTGTCTCACCAGGAAGTTGCGCAGATTATTTGGTACTTCATGGATGGCGTTTCTCAACGAATGAGTGATTTTCCTATCGGCTCCAAAAAAGAATATATCCGGTTCACTGTCTTTATGGAAGAAATAAAACACGACCTTGTTTTCTTTAAAAGCAATAAGTCCGATCGCTGGTGGATGGAAGTGCCTTATCCACCCAAAGAAGGGAATAAATATGAGCGCCATCACTTGGTTCCATGCAATAAAAGTGACTATGATCTGGCCCTTGAAAATGACATTCCGAACCTTTGGTGGAAAACTTATCAAAAATTAGGGTAACCTTTTTTAAATTCCGACATATAAGCACAGCATGTTAATATTCGGTTATCTTCAACAAATGATTGTGGAAAACTGATCAAGTAATTAATAAAAAGTTTTTATTGTTCCGAAAAATACTTATTTTAGTCGCCAATTGGCTAAAATTTGTTAAAGTCAGAAAAGTAAATACCGTACTAAGTACACTGTTTATGAAGAAAAGATTACTCGCTCTATCAACATTGATGTTTGCATCAGTAGGAGTATTTGGTCAACAAGATATGGCCTTAACGCACTTTTTCTACAACAAAATGTTGTTTAATCCAGGTGCTACCGGAATTGACGAAGGGATTTGTGGATCGTTGCTTTACCGTAATCAATGGGATAAAGTAAGTGGTGCGCCAAATTCAGCGACGTTTAATGCTGAAGCCAATATTGAACGCTGGTTTCCTGCCGGTGTCGGTATTACGTTTGCGCATGATGCAATCGGTTTTAACCGCCAGAATAATTTCGCGCTAAACTACTCGCAGCACGTTACAACCAGTGTAGGTACTTTGGGTATCGGTGTGGGATTGGGCTTTATGAACTTCGGTTTGAATCCTACATGGGTCCCGCCAACAACAAATTTTGATCCTACCTTACCTGCCAGTAGTTCTGCAACAGCATTTGACCTGAATGCGGGGCTTTACTGGAAAGGAACAACGCAGCCTTATTATATCGGTATTTCATCGACTCACTTATCTGCTCCGATTTTGGCGCAAACTTCCAGTTTGTTAGCTAGTCCTGCTGTAAATTACAATACGGCGCGTCACTATTACTTTATGGGAGGTTATGTTTTCGAAGAATTAGGTCCGGGTAATCTGGATATTCAGGCGTTAGTTCAGTCCGATTTGGTAAAAACGTCATTTAATTTGAACGCACGATACATTGTCAATAATCAATTTTACGGAGGTTTAGGTTACCGTTCATCGGATGCTGTATCTGTTATGGCAGGATTTATTCCATGGCCTGGAGCAGCAATCAGCTACTCTTATGACCTTACGTTGAACAAATTATCAAATGTATCGAGAGGTACGCATGAGGTTGTTGTGAAGTACTGTTACTACCTTCCACCGCCACCACGTACGGTATCAAATCACCCAAGATGGTTGTAAAATCAAAAAAAAATTAAAAATCTTTGTAACCATTTTTTGAACGATTCCGTTATATCGAAAATATTGATCCTGTAGATTGTTAGTGATAGACCCGGAGTTGTAAATTTGAACTAGAATGAAAAAACTGTTGTTAATCGGTTTAATTGGGACCTTCTTGGCTGCTTGTAGTTCGCGTAGCGGACACTTGACAGGAGTACTAGGTCGACGCGTATATCAACCAGAGATTCCTCTCGGTATGGTATATATTCCATCGGGTTCTTACAATATGGGAGAGAACGATCAGGATGTTCCATTTTTGCACCAGACACGTGCGAAGACGGTATCCGTTCAGGCTTTCTATATGGACCAGACGGAAATCACCAACAATGAGTATCGTCAATTCGTTGAGTGGGTCAAAGATTCAATTGCACGTGAATTAATTTATTCAGGTGTGGAAGAAGATGATGATGCCGCGGATTTCATCAACTATGCCGACGATTATTTCGACGGAGTAGAGATGGTAGAGTTTGATCCTGCCAATCGTGATGAGAACCGTGCTCAGTTTTCGCTCAATTGGGATCGGAAGTTCTCTTACGAAGATGAAGAATACCTTCCGTTGTTGGCAGATATGTATTATCCGCAGGCAGAACGTTTTTACAAGCGTCGTGATATCGACACACGTAAGTTGATCTTTAAGTACTATTGGATCGATTTCAGAGAAGCTGCCCGTCGTGGCCGTATCGATATTGTGCCAAATGGTTACGATAATCAAGGTAACAAAGTTGCCCAGGAACACCGTGAATTGAATACGCCTCCACATCCGTTTACGGAAGAACCGCAAGGTCAGGATGCCGATTTCGGTTACTTCAATAAAAAAGGCCAGAACAATGCCATTCGTGGTCATGCAGATCGTCAGCGTTTTATCATTGATGAGGCAATCCAGGTATTCCCGGATACATTGTGTTGGGTGCGTGACTTTACCTATTCATTCCACGATCCAATGACTAATATGTATTTCTGGCACCCTGCTTACGACAACTATCCGGTTGTTGGTATCACATGGGTTCAGGCAAAAGCATTCAGTGTTTGGAGAACACAATTGCTCAACACATGGTTGGTTGCAATGGGTGATTTATTTGTAAATGATTTCCGTTTGCCTACAGAAGCAGAATGGGAAAGAGCAGCTCGTGGAGATTTGAATAACTCACCTTACCCTTGGGGAGGCCCATACATTCGTAACGAATCAGGTTGTTTCCTTGGGAACTTTAAGCCGATGAGAGGGCGTTATTTTGAAGATGGTGGTTTTCACACGGTAAAAGCATACTCTTATAACCCGAACGGTTGGGGACTTTACTGTATGGCAGGAAACGTGTCCGAATGGTGTGAAACTGCTTATGACGAATCAATGTATGAATTCTCACATGACTTGAATACAGAATACCGTTATGACGCAATGGACTGGGATCCGCCTTCAATGAAACGTAAAGTTTTGCGCGGTGGTTCATGGAAAGACATCGGTTATTACTTGCAGACATCAACTCGTACCTACGAGTATCAGGATACAGCCAAATCGTACGTCGGGTTCCGAAATGTGATGACTCACTTGGGACGTGGTGGACGTGAATTCTCTAAAGAGGGTGGCGAAGAAATTCGTAGCGATATCCAACTTCGCTAAGAATAAACAACAAACAATTACAAACAAAAGTCTTTAGTTTAAACCTAAAAAAAACAAGAAAACTATGAAACCAGGAAGTAAAGGATGGAAAAAGTTTATGGCGAAACTCTATGGTTTCGGTGCGGCAGTCGTTATCGTTGGAGCTTTGTTTAAAATTCAACACTGGCCGTTTGCGGGAGAGATGTTGATTGTAGGTCTTGGTACAGAAGCCTTGATCTTTATCTTCTCGGCATTTGAGCCAATTCACGAAGATCCGAATTGGGAACTTGTATATCCTGAACTTGCTTTAGGACACAGTGATGATTTAGATCACGATGCACTTCCTGCAACTCGCGGTGGAGGTCGTGGAGGTAATGGAATTACTGATCACTTAGACAAAATGCTTGAAGAAGCAAAAATCGATGGTCAGTTGTTAGAGCGCCTTGGCGACGGTATGCGCGCCTTGGGTGAAAATGCTGCTCAATTAAAAGGTGTTACTTCTGCTGCTGCTGCAACAGATTCTTATGTATCTTCTTTGCAAGCTGCATCTGATAAAGTGTCATCATTGTCTGAAGCTTACGAGAGAGCGTCTGTGTCAATCTCAGGTATGACTTCAAATACACAAGAAGGTGAATCATTCGGTGAGCAAATGCAAAAAGTTTCTAAAAACCTTGCTGCATTGAACAACGTATACGAATTACAATTGAAAGGTTCATCAGCTCACCTTGAGGCTACTGAGAAATTCCAGGGTCAGGTAACTGAAATGATGAAAAACTTGTCTGATTCAGCTGAAGATACTCGTCTGTACAAAGAGAACATGGCTATGTTGTCTAAAAACCTGACTGATCTTAACTCCGTTTATGGTAACATGCTTAAAGCTATGACGATCTCGAGATAAGACCTCGTTTTTTAATTAGTTGTTGAACATTCAGAATGTAAACGAATAAAATTTAATAGATCATGGCAGGAGGAAAAGAAACCCCAAGACAGAAGATGATCGGTATGATGTACTTGGTATTAACAGCGCTTTTGGCGTTGAACGTATCCAAGTCTATCCTCGATGCTTTTGTTGCGATTGAAGAGAATACACAAAAGTCGAATATTGCTCAGTTAGATCGTGGTAATGGATTCAAAGGTGATGTAACATCTGAGATCAGTACAACGAAAGGACCTGAAAATGAACTCAAACTCAAAAAGCTGAAAAAGATTTTGGCTCAAATGGAAGAGGTCGACAAAATTACAGCTACAATGATCCAGGAGATCGATAAGATTAAAATTGAAATCTTAAAGGAATCTGGTGAAGATGTTGCTAAAATGAAAAACAACGATGAAGAAACCATCATGTGGGCTAAAGGTGAAGGTTGTAAACCTGCCAGAATGCACTTGATGGCTGTACAAGCAAAAGACCAGTATGATATTCCAATGCACCATATCGTTGGTGAGGATATCAAGGCTCCGACAGGAGAAGGTAAAAAGCTTTGGGCAGATTTCAATAATTATCGTGCAAAATTGGTTGAAGTTGTAGGTTCGTATGATAATTTCTCTATTAAGCCGGCAGCTATCAATGATTTTAAGGACAACAATGATTTGGCTCTTAAGGTTGATAAGATGATTCTTTCTTCAAAAGCGAATATCAAGCGTGATGAAAATGGAAAAGTTTTAGACCTGGGTGAAGATGGTCAGGTATTGAAGGACATCTACATCAACCTTACCAAACCTGAGCGTGTGAAACAACACGATTTGGATGGTGTTCACTGGATTGGTGCAACGTTTGACCACTCGCCGCTTGTTGCCGCAGTAGCTTCGTTGTCATCTATGCAACAAGATATCTTGTCTGCTCGTGCAATGGCACTTGCCCACTTGAAATCTAAAGTTTCTACAGGTGAATACTCGTTCAACAAAATTGTTGGTTTGGCTTATGGACCTGCTATTGCAACTGCCAATGAAGAAGTTGAAGTAAAAGTAATGATGGCTGCTTTTGACTCGGATAACCAACCTACCGTTACTTACGGTGGTAGTTCATTCCAGGGTACTGATGGTCATTATATCATTAAAACAAAAGCTGGGTCAAGTGATATGAACTTGACAGGTACGGTTTCAATTAAAAACAAAGCAGGTGTTGCTAAAACTGAGACTTGGAATCATACGATTAAAGTTATGAAACCCCAGGGAACAGTTTCACTTCCTGAAATGAACATGTTATACCGTGGTTATAACAACATCATCGAAGGTGTGGCTTCTGGTTACGATGAAACGGTACTTAGCGGTAGCGGTGTTACTTTGTCAAAACAAGGAACACAATACATCGGTCGTGTTACAGGAACTGGTCGTGAGGCTTCAATTTCTATCTCAGGAAGAAACAATGTTACCAAGAAAACACAGCAACTCGGAGTATTCAAATTCCGTGTGTCTAACTTGCCTCCACCGTCTTTGTACCTAGGTACATTGTCAAGTGGCTCTACTGCAGGTTCTTCAGCTGTGAAAGCGATGAGTGCATTGTTCATGAAGTATCCACCGGAAATTCCGTTGAAAGCTTCATTTGAAGTTGGTACTTGGGAAGTTTCTGTATCAGGAGCTCCAAGAACAGTTCAAGGTTCAGGTAAATCATTGTCACCTGAAGCACTTAATTTGATCAAACAGGCAAAACCAGGAAATACAGTTAGTATCTCCGGTAAATTTAAGGGGCCAAACTCCGGATTTGCTGCTTGTGTGATCAAGGTACAATAAGAGAATTTAAAACTAAGAAAGATGAAACGTTTACTAATCTGCGCAATGGTTGCACTATCTGGAGTAGCCTTGGCACAACCGGAGATCAATGGTGGTCCTGTGAATGTTCCCTACGATGGGGTCGTTGATGGGGTCTACATTACTGAGCATATTCCTACGAAGCGCATGATTCCTTATGAGTTTGTTCGCGAAGCGGATGTAACTTGGAGTAAGCGTGTGTGGCGTGTAATCGACATGCGTGAGAAAATCAATCATCCGATCTATTTGCCGTTCGATTACTACGATCCGCAAAACAATTGGGTGCGTAACTCTTCACGCTGGTCACTTTGGACGATCATGAAACACCACATCCTTAACGGAGATTTGGACATGTTCTCGCCGGATAATCCCTACGATTATACCATGCGCGATGGCGATCAGTTCAAATACCCGATCGTTCCTGAAGAAGGTAAAAGCTATTATACGGATTCAGTTTTCCGTGGAACAGCTTTCCAATACCTTGGGAAATTAGGTCCGCAGTCTACTACACCTATCGCAAACGAATATGGTGAGGATTCAGTGATCTATTTGCCGGATGGAACAACAGAATACGTATATCCTCCACGTGATACTACCTGGATTCTGTCGAAAGACATCGTTCAGTACCGTATCAAGGAAGATTGGTTTTTCGATAAGGAACGTTCTGTATTGGATACTCGTATTTTGGGGATTGCTCCGGTAACTTACCTGAAAGACGATAACAACCAGATTTTGGGTCTACGTGAAACGTTTTGGTTATACTTCCCGCACTGTCGTTATATCTTCAATAACTACTTCGTTTACAATGAGCAAAACGACGCTCAATGGATGAGTTTTGATGACATGTTCTGGAAACGGCAATTCAGTAGTACAATCTACAAGGAAAGTAACGTTTTTGATCGTGAGATTGAGTCGTACCGTACAGGTGTTGATGCATTGATGGAATCGGAGAAAATTACCGAGGAAATCAGGTTGTTTGAACACGACGTATGGAACTTCTGATTTGACGAAAAATACTTGAAGCCCTTCTATAGCAATGTAGAAGGGCTTTTTTGTGTTCGGAACTTTGGGATTTACCCTTGTAACGATTTTATTTCCTGGCGTTTAATAAATACCTAAACAGCAATTTAAACCCTCAGAGAAATGAAAAAAGCACTAACCATCGTTGCAGTGTCCCTGGCTGGGATCGCTGCTGCACAATGCACCATTAATGTCGGTCCGGTGAATGTCCAACGGGCAGGAGTGATCGACGGAGTTTATCTGCCCGAAAACATCCCAACCAAACGATTGATTCCCTACGAATACGTTCGTGAAGCTGACGTAGTTTGGAGCAAACGGGTCTGGCGCGTGATCGACATGCGCGAAAAGATCAATCATCCACTGTATTTACCGTTCGATTATTACGATCCACAGAACAACTGGATCAGCAATTGTACGCGCTGGTCACTTTGGACGATCCTGAAGTACAATGTCCTGCACGGAAGCCTGGATATGTTTTCACCGGATAATCCATACGATTATTCAATGCTGGATGGTGATCAATTTAAATATCCGATTGTTCCCGAAGAAGGAAAGAATTATTATACGGATTCGGCTTTTCGGCAAACAGCTTTTCAGTATCTGGGAAAGTTAGGTCCGCAGCCAACCGTTCCTTATCAGGATATGTATGGTGATGATTCCACGATTATAGTCAATGGAATTCCGGAGTTTGTCTATCCTCCACGTGATACAACTTGGATTATGTCGAAAGATATAGTGCAATATCGTTTAAAAGAAGACTGGTTTTTCGACAAGGAACGTTCTGTAATGGATGTGCGCATTTTGGGCATTGCACCGGTAATTTACCAAACAGATGAGAATAACCAAATCCTGGGTTTGAGAGAAGTCTTCTGGCTTTATTTTCCGCATTGCAGATATGTGCTGAATAACTATTTCGTTTACAATGAACACAATGATGCGCAATGGATGAGTTTCGACGATTTGTTTTGGAAACGTAAATTCAACAGTATCGTTTACAAAGAAAGTAATGTCTTCGACCGAAACATAGAATCGTACCGTACCGGTGTTGATGCTTTGATGGAATCGGAGAAAATCACCGAAGAAATGCGAACATTTGAAAGTGATGTCTGGAATTTTTGATACTTATTCCAGCTTTTTCAAGAATCCCTTTCCGCTTCGGCAGAGAGGGATTTTTCGTTTAAATAGAAGTCAATCAGTTACTTTCTTTTTTCTCTGCATTCTGCTGCTATAAACCCAATAAATCAACAATCATGGCAGGAGGAAAAGAAACACCCAGACAAAAGATGATCGGAATGATGTATCTTGTATTAACCGCGCTACTGGCGTTGAATGTATCTAAAACCATTTTGGATGCTTTCGTTGCCATCGAAGAAAACATTCAAATCGCCAACGAAAATGAATGGCAGCGCGGCGATGAAAAACTATCGGAACTAAAAGCAAGCGCTCAGGATGCAACTGTTCCCGAAACACAGGCGAAAGCGAAGAAATTGCTCAAAACAATTGAACAGATTGATCGCATGACAGCTGAGCGAATTCGTGAAATAGATGCGCTGAAAATCGAAATTCTGAATGCGTGCGATGAAGACACCAAATCGTTCGGTTCCAAAGAAAGTATTCTTGTGACGAAAAGCCAGGAAGATTCCTTGAAACCAATTCGCATGAGATTGGAACAGGTGCAAAACAAGGAAGCATATGATGAACCGATGCGGATTCTGATCGGTGAAGACATTACCCGCCCAACTGGAAAAGGAATGACTTTGTGGAATAATTACAACAACTTCCGTGGTCAACTGACAGAAATGGTAGCCAATTCCAATCCTTCCGATGGAGGGAAGTATTTTTTCAAAGCACCTAAGATCAATAGCTTTAAAGATCAAAAGGATTTGTGGGCTCAAATCACGAAATCGATCAAAGCGTCGAATGTGCACCCGGATGACCAGGAAGCGATCAAAAAAATCTATGCAGCGCTTACTAAGCCCGAACGTGTTGAAATGCAGGACGTCAAAAATGTTCACTGGGTCGGAAAAACGTTTGATCACGCGCCTTCAGTAGCTGTTTTGGCATCATTGTCTTCGTTGCAGAAAGAAATCCTCACCGCTAGAGCCGATGCTGTTTCCCTGATTCGTCAGCGTGTGGGCGGCGGCGAATATTCGTTTACCAGAATCATTCCACTGGCTTATGGCCCTGAGATCGCAAACGCAGGTGAAGAAGTGGAAATCCAGGTACTCATGGCAGCTTATGATGGGGACAGGAAACCGACGATTACCGTAAATGGTGGCACATTGCGTGAAACCCGAGAAGGAAAGGGATACGTTACCGCACGTGGATCGGGAAGCGAAATACATTTGTCGGGAACGATCACGATTACCAACAAATCAGGAATTCCGAAAACATTACCCTGGGAGAAAAACATCAAGATCATGAAACCACAGGGAACTGTTTCGCTACCTGATATGAACGTTTTGTACCGAACTTATGATAATAAGGTACAAGGCGTTGCTTCAGGCTACGATCAAACCATTCTGACTGGAGCAGGAGTGAACCTGATCAAGTCGGGGAACCAATATATTGGACGTGTGAATACAACCGGCCGAACGGCAACGATTAAGATCTCGGGTAAAAATAATGCGACAGGGAAAACGGAATCGTTGGGAACGTATACGTATCGGGTGATGAATTTACCGAAACCGTCGCTGTACCTCGGATCGATTGAAAATGGTGCGACAGCTGACAAACCGAGCATTAATTCATCAAGAATGTTAAATGTTCGTTATCCGGAAGGAATTGCATTGGAGGCAAAGTATGAAATTGCTTCCTGGGAAATCCAAGTAGGCAATTCACCAAGATCTGAAAGAGGAACAGGGAAAGTATTGACTGAAGATGCATTACGTTTATTAAAACAGGCACGTCCGAATGACAATATCTCGATTACGGCGAAATTTAAAGGGCCAAATAACGGATTTATCGGAAGCACGATCAAAGTACGCTGATCATATTGTAAAATGAAAAGTAGGGATGAGTCGGGATTCGCCTCTACTTTTCATTTTACAATTTCAATTAACTGCGTACCTTTGCGCATGCTTGTAATGGAAAAACTGGGAATTCACTTCCCACAAGGGTATTTGTTTAACGATTGTTCGGCGCAGGTCAACACAGGAGATCGTGTCGGTTTGGTGGGGAAAAACGGCGCAGGAAAGTCAACGCTGATGCGTCTGATTGCTCAATGGGAAGTTCCTACGAATGGCCAGATACACCGTCAACGCGGACTCGAAGTCGGATTTCTGACGCAAGATATCGAAATTGACACAAGCTCAACCGTATTTAATTATCTCTATTATTCCAACGAAGAATTGAACGGTTTGCGTTCAAGTATCGATTCCATTAATCATGATTTGGTGAGCAGGACCGATTACGAGGAAGAAAGTTACCTGAATTTATTGGATGAACTGAATGCCGCCAACGACCGTTTCGGCTTGCTGGAAGGTTATCAATGGGAAGAAAAAATCGCGGCAACGCTCACCGGACTTGGCTTTGGACTGGATGACTTCGAAAAACCGTTGGAATCGTTTTCCGGTGGATGGAAAATGCGCGCCGAATTAGCTAAAATTCTGGTGAATCAACCCAATCTATTGTTGCTCGATGAGCCGACGAATCACCTGGATATCCTTTCGATCCAATGGCTGGAAAATTACCTTTCGCGCTTTGAAGGAGCGGTGATTGTGATTTCGCACGACCGGTTGTTTTTGGATAATGTGACCAACAGAACGTGGGAAATTTCCCAGGGAAAAATTCTCGATTTCCCCTTTGCTTATTCACGCTACAAGGAACAGCGTGCCGAAGATATGGAACGCCTGACTGACGCGAAAAAACAACAGGATAAAGACATTAAACACACGCAGGAACTGATCGATAAATTCCGTGCGAAAAAGAATAAGGCAGCTTTTGCTCAATCGTTGATCAAAAAACTCGAGCGTACCGAACGCATCGAGATTGACAACGATATGGTGGCGCGAATGAATATCTTCTTCCCGCTCAATGTTCAGCCCGGAAAATGGGTAATTGAAATGGACAGTTTGGGGAAAGCGTATGAACAAAAACGCTTGTTTCGTGATATTTCCCTGACAGTTGGTCGTGGTGAAAAAATTGCTTTGCTCGGGCCGAATGGTGTGGGTAAATCTACTTTGTTCAAATGTTTGATGAAGGAGATTGATCACGACGGAAAAGTAGAATTAGGACACAATGTGAAAATCACTTATTTCGCGCAGGATCAGGCCGAACGATTGGATAAAAATAAAACGGTATACGAAACTGTTGACGATGTCGCTGTGGGTGATGTGCGCAAAGATTTGCGTTCTATCCTTGGTGCTTTCCTGTTTTCAGGTGAAGATGTCGATAAAAAAGTAGCGGTACTTTCCGGAGGTGAACGCACACGACTGGCTTTGTGTCAGCTGTTATTGAGTCCGTCGAATGTGTTGATCCTGGATGAACCAACAAATCACCTGGATATTCAAAGCAAGCAGGTGTTGAAAACGGCGTTGCAGAAATACGAAGGAACGTTTTTGATCGTATCGCACGACCGCGAATTTTTAGATGGTTTGACCAATCGAATCTGGGATATTGAAAACCAGACCTTGAAAATTCACCATTTCAGCGTGCAGGAATATCTGGTACGTAAAATGGAACAACAATCCGGGAAAACTCCTGCGAAGCTGGCTCCAAAACCGGTTGAAAAGATTGTTGTGGAAATGGCACAACCTGAAACAGCTATCTCAAACGATGATCGCAAAGAATTGAAACGCCAGCGCACGCAACTGACCAATAAAATCAAGCAGCTGGAAGAGCAAATCAGTCGCTTTGAAAAGGAAGTAGAGCAATTAAACGACCAGATGAGCACCATGGATTTTGCCGATGTGGAAGCAACAGCTCCAGTATTAAAAGCTTTCGAACTGGCGAAATCGAACCTCGACCAAAGCACAGAAGCCTGGATGGAAGCCAGTGAAAACCTTGAAACCATACCTGTACTATGACAAGTGGAATTATTTGTAAAATGAAAGTGGAGCATGGCTCACCCATTCGATATACACTGGAATTGGAAACACCGGTTGCTATGAATGACTACATCGGTCAGCACATTCGCATGGAATGGGCGGGAAAGATTGTGTGTACCAATTGTGGGAAAACCACGAAAAATTCCTTTGGACAAGGATTCTGTTACCCGTGTTTCACGTCAGCACCGCAAGCTGCACCCTGCATTATTTCTCCGGAATTGTGTCGGGCGCATTTGGGCGAAGGCCGGGATGTGGAATGGGAACAACAGCATCACGATCAGCCACATGTAGTTTATCTGGCTGTGTCGGATACCGTAAAAGTTGGTGTGACACGCGCCGAACAACGTATGACACGCTGGATGGACCAAGGCGCGCACGCAGCTATTGTGTTGGCAGAAACGCCGAACCGATTTACCGCCGGAACGATAGAAGTTGCACTGAAATCGGTGATGACTGACAAAACCAACTGGCAGCGGATGCTCAGAAACGAGATCAATTATGACATTGATCTGATTGAAGAAAAAGGCATGGCAGAAGACGCATTACCGTTCGACCTACGCGATTTTGTTTCCGGCGAAGATGACATTGTTACGTTCAATTATCCGGTACTGCAATTTCCCACAAAAGTGAAAAGTGTTAGTTTTGATAAAACACCTGTTATTACAGGGAAATTGGTTGGGATCAAGGGACAATACTTATTGTTTGAAGATCAATCAGTGATCAACATGCGCAAACACACGGGATACGAAATTAGCTTTTCGTCCGTTGAATAAGAAAACATAAAATGGCAGGTAGCTGACACTTCGTCACGTGAAATGACTTCAAATAACTAAAATTTCCATTTCGCACGATTATTGTGAAGCAAATCCTGCTAATTTTAGCCATAATTAGAAAAACGACTTAAAAATGTTTGACAAAAACGAATTTCACAAATACGCGACAAAGCATGCCGGCATTTCCAGTATGCATTTAGAAAGTTACATCGAGTCTTCATTAACTCCTTATATCATCGAAGAACGTCATCTGAATATGACTCAAATGGACGTGTTCTCTCGTTTGATGATGGACCGCATTTTGTTCTTAGGAACCGGAATCAACGATCAGGTTGCGAATATTATCAACGCACAATTGTTGTTTTTGGAGTCAGTAGACGCAAAGAAAGACATTCAAATTTACCTGAATTCACCAGGCGGTTCGGTTTATGCCGGATTGGGAATTTATGACACAATGCAGTACATCAAACCGGATGTTGCTACGATTTGCACAGGGATGGCCGCTTCAATGGGAGCTGTATTGATGTGTGCAGGTGCGGAAGGAAAACGTTCGGCATTGAAACACTCGCGTGTGATGATCCACCAACCGTTGGGAGGCGCTCAGGGCCAGGCTTCTGATATCGAAATCACCGCTCGTGAGATCCAGAAACTGAAAAAAGAATTGTACACTATTATCGCGAATCACTCGAAACAAACCTATGAAAAGGTATGGGAAGATTCGGATCGTGATTACTGGATGACAGCTGAAGAAGCGAAGGCTTACGGAATGGTAGACGAAGTTTTGCTTCGCAACCCGAAATAACCTACATTTGTAATTGATTTACTAAGTCATCCGCCTCAGGCGGATGACTTTTTTGTCCTTAAAAAAAACTATGTCAAAAAAAGAAGCATCCTGTTCTTTTTGCGGTCGGCCACGTAACCAGGTAGGTTTGTTGATCGCCGGATTGTCAGGTCATATTTGTGATCATTGTATCGTGCAAGCTCGCTCTATTGTTGATGAAGAGTTGGTTTCTGCACCCAAAGATACAGCTCCTGTAAACCTGCTGAAACCGGCAGATATCAAGGGAAAACTGGACGAATACGTGATTGGCCAGGAAGACGCTAAAAAAGTGCTTTCCGTGGCAGTTTACAATCATTATAAGCGATTGAATCACGTAAAAGCGGACGATGTTGAGATTGAAAAATCGAACGTGATTTTGGTGGGACGAACCGGAACCGGAAAAACCCTATTGGCCAAAACCATCGCAAAAATGCTCAATGTGCCGTTCTGTATTGCCGATGCAACCGTTTTGACGGAAGCCGGTTATGTAGGAGAAGACGTTGAAAGTATCTTGTCACGTTTACTGCAAGCGGCTGATTACAATGTTCAGGCGGCTCAGCACGGAATCGTATTTGTGGATGAGATCGATAAAATCGCACGTAAAAGTGACAATCCGTCGATTACCCGCGATGTTTCCGGAGAAGGCGTGCAGCAGGCTTTGCTGAAATTACTGGAAGGTTCGGTTGTCAATGTTCCACCTCAGGGCGGACGAAAACATCCGGAGCAGAAAATGATCCAGATCGACACGAAAAATATTCTTTTTGTTTGTGGTGGAGCATTTGACGGTATTGAGAAAATCATTGCCCGTAGAATCAACACCAATACAATTGGGTTTGGCCAGGCGCCGACAGAAGAAATTGACGGTGATAATTTCCTGAAATACATCAATCCAACCGACGTAAAAGCGTTTGGATTGATTCCGGAATTGATCGGTCGTTTCCCGGTATTAACGTATTTGGAACCGTTGGAAGCGAAGAGTTTGAAACGCATTCTTACAGAACCGAAAAACGCATTGATCAAACAATACACGCGTTTGTTCGATATCGACAATATTCGCCTGACATTTGATGGCGATGTGCTTGATTTCATTGTAGAAAAAGCCATCGACTTTAAATTGGGGGCCCGTGGATTGCGTTCTATTTGTGAAGCAATTCTGACGGATGCGATGTATGAATTACCATCGAAAAAAGAAAAAGAATTCCGTGTGGAACTGGCGTATGCCAAAGCACAATTCTCGAAATCGAAGTTAGCGCGATTGAAGGTAGCCTGACGAAGACAAAATAATATTCAAGAATCCCCTTCTGTACAATCCGGAAGGGGATTTTTTTTAATCTTTACTTTTTAAACCAAAATGCAACATGATAACACTACAACCTACAGAAGATTACAAGCTTATTGCCGAACTGAACGAAGAAGTACAGGAATTGCATGCAAGTTTATACCCAAATGTGTTTAAACCGTATAATAACGTAACCATTGAGCATGCTCTGAGAAAAATGATTAGCGGACTGAACTGTTATGCTTTTCTTGCATTTCAGGATGGTACTCCTATCGGTTATATGATTTTGTTGGTAAAAGAACAACCTGAAAATGCATTTACGTTTGCACGTGAATCGCTTTACATTGATCAAATCTGTGTGCTGAATGAGTACCAGAGAACCGGAGTGGGGAGTTTAATGATGGAGCGGGCTGAAAGACTGGCAAAAGAATTGGATATGAACAGGGTTGAACTGGACCATTGGACAGCGAACACTGTTTCAGCGGCTTATTTTCGTAATAGAGGCTATACGCTTTACAGGGAACAGTTGTACAAGGAAATTTGATATGCATGGATTTTGAACTCAGACCCTGGTCGCTGGATGACTTGCCAGGCCTCGTCAAATATGCTAACAACAAAAACATTGCCCGGTTTATGACCGATGGTTTTCCATTTCCGTATACCGATGAAAACGGCAGAGCTTTTATTGCAATGGCGACGGCCAATAAACCGGCAAACATCTTTGCTATCGTTGTAAACGGCGAAGCAGCAGGCGGAATCGGGATTCATCCGCTGAGTGATATTTACCGGAAAAATGCCGAATTAGGTTATTGGCTGGCAGAACCTTTTTGGGGAAATAAGATCATTACGCACGCAATAGTAAAAATGGTTGCTTATACTTTTGAAACCTTTGAGATTGATCGTATCTTCGCTAAACCCTTCGGTTCCAATGCGGCATCGCAACATGTACTCGAAAAAGCCGGATTTATACTGGAAGGAAAGTTTGAAAAAACGATCATCAAGAACGGTGAGTTGGAAGATGAATTGGTATACGCAATCAGGAGGTCATGAAAGAATTACGTTTACGATTAGATCATTTGCTGAATGAAACAGGCCGGTTCATCAAACTGGCCAGCGATGAAGAAATGGAATACAAACCGTCTTCATTAAAATGGTCGAAGCGCGAAATTCTCGGACATTTGATTGACTCTGCTGTAAATAATTTACAACGGTTCACTGAAATTCAGTTTCAACCGAAACCTTTTAAAATCAAGACGTACGACCAGAAAGCTTTGGTAAAAGCCAACAACTATCAACATTCTGATACTACGTCATTGTTAACGCTTTGGCTGGCACTCAATGAACGAATCGGCGATTTGATGGAACTGCAAACCGAAACCACGTTGACATACACGATTGAATTGAACGATGGAACGATAAAAGATCTCCGGTTTTTAATGACCGATTATGTGGATCATTTGGAGCATCATGCCGGACAATTGGTATCAAAATAGGAGGATTTGGCTGAAATTTTGCTTCTTTGTAATATAAAATAAACCAAGACCTGCAATGATGAAATCAATAGTACTAGTCCTTTTGTTACTGAATACTGCTTTTTCGTTTAGCCAATCGGCTGAAGAATGTTACAAATCCGCACGAAAAGAATCGGCTTCGGACAACAATAAGTCGGCCCTGAAATGGATTGATAAAGCCATCGCAGTTGATCCGAACAATGAAGAATATTATGATTTTAAAGGTCTGATTTTAACTGAACAAGGTGAATCTCAAAAGGCATACGATGCATTTAGTATGGGAATTGCGATCAATCCGAAGGCTTCGTACATCTACTTGAATCGGGGAAATTTATTTTTGGGTACCATGCAATTTGAAGATGCAGTAGCCGATTTTACACAATCCAGTATTGTGGCTGAAACTGATTCTGCAAAGTATTCGGCTATTATGAACCGTGCAGCAGCAAAGTTGCAAATTCGTGAATTCGAAAGTGCTTATGAAGATCTGATGAAATGCTATGCTTTCGATTCTACTGATTTAGGAACGTTGACAAATCTTGGTGCTGTATGCGATGAAATCGGCAGAGGTGATGAAACATTGAAGTACCTGTTAAAGGCGGTTGAAATTGATCCGAGTTATTACGGAGCGTACGGAAACATCGGCTTTAAGTACCAGGAAATGGGTGAGTATCAAAAAGCGATTGAATATTGTGATATTGTATTGAAATTTAGTCCGGACGATCCCATTGGTTTAAGTAATAGAAGTTACAATAAACTGATGCTTGGTGATGCGAAAGGAGCCATGAAGGATATCGAAAAATCGATCAAACTATATCCGTTAAATTCCTATGCTTACAAGAATCGGGCATTGATTCAGCTTAAAAACGGTGATACCGAAAAGGCGTGTGCCGATTTATTAATGGCCATTGAAAAAGGATTTACTGAAACATATGGTCAGGAGGTCAACGAACTGATTGATAAGCACTGCAAGCACTAACGAAACTTTCGTTGATGGAAAACAAGCTCTACACAGTTGAAAAAGAAGAAGGAAGCCGATTCTTTATCGTGCTTGATAATGCATTGGGAGAATCGCTGACGGCCAATGGCAATAAGCGCATTGTCTGCACACTAAACGATACAGATTCATTTCATGCGGCGTTGACGAACAAAAAAGGCGTGGGTTATTGCGTTTACATTCGCGGAGCTTTAGGTAAAGAATTGAAACTCCAGGAAGGTGCTGAAATTCGTGCGCGGGTTGTAATTGATGATTCTCCAAACCAATTTGAAATGCCCGAAGAATTGGAAGAAGTGTTGCGCAGCGACGCGGAAGCAGATGAAATTTTTCGTAGTCTGACACCCGGAAATCAACGCGGATTGATTTATTTGGTAACACAAGTGAAGTCCAGCGATAAACGGATTGAACGGGCTTTGCACGTGGCAACCTGCATTAAAATGGGAATAAAAGCACCACAACTGGTTATGAAATCAAATCGCTGATATGGAACCAAACAAAACCACCATCGCAGTAGGGATCTTCGATAAACTGGCGAATCTTTACCAGGAACGATTCATGGATGTAAGCCTGTACGCTGATTCTTTTCATACATTTTGTAATGCAGTTTCAGAACCCGATGCCAGTATTTTGGAAGTCGCTTGTGGGCCTGGAAACAATACCCGTTTTTTACTGGATATTCGTCCTGATTTTAAAATCCATGGCACCGATTTAGCACCTGCAATGCTGGAACTGGCACGTCAAAACAATCCGGAAGCGGTGTTTAGTTTGTTGGATTGTCGTCAAATAAACACACTCAATCAGCAGTTTGATGCTATTCTGTGCGGATTTGCTTTTCCTTACCTTTCGAAAACGGAAGCGATTCAATTCATCAATGATGCTTCGACGCAACTTTTACCGGGTGGCATTCTCTACATCAGCACGATGGAAGACGATAATTCCAAATCGGATTGGCAGGCCGGAAGTACAGGCGACAAGATATTCATGAATTACCACGAAGCCGGTTATTTGATCCCAGCGCTTGAATCAGCCCGATTTAACCTTATTTACGAAGATCGGAAACGGTATGTTTCAGGTGAAAAACCGGTGACCGATTTGATCCTGATTGTGCGAAAAACAGTTTCGTAATTAATCAGATTCGATAATCGAGCGCTATTTTTATGCCTACCATATACTTCGGCAATTCGGGATAATTCCCCAAAATGAAATCAAGTAAACGATATTCTGCAAATACCAGCACAGGTGTCCGGCCAATACTTACAAACGTTCTGAAATCGGTAAATTGGTGTAAGCCGCTGTCCACAATTTTGGTGTTCCCGGCAAATCTGCCCACGTGTTTAAACGCAAACGGAAAATTATAACGGGCTCCCAAATCGATCATCAATCCTTTTACCGGAAAATGATCCTGTTGTTGATTCTTAAGCGTAAAACGGATTTTAGCTTCCGGACTTAAGTATAAATAGTTGTAATATTCATAACGCTTATCAAATTGCGGAGCATCGAAAAATGCAGTGTCTTTGGCAAAACTGCTGTGGGTGATTCCGACGCCGGCACCCACAATCACGCCGACATGCTTACTGAAACTGTACCAATAACTGAACGAAGAAGCGATTGAAACAGAAGAAGTGACCGCCGGATTGTTTTCCGTCCATTGATTGTTGAAATACCCCAGTTCAAACTGGTTTTCCATGCGTTCGGTGACAATCAGGTCATTTGTTTCCGGATCAATATCACAATATTTTCCATCGGCATACAGGTCAATACTTAAGACTGTTGCCTGATCTTTTTGAATGGTAAAACGACATTGATAAACCAACGTGGAATCGGGTTCGGTGTTGCTCCATTGAAGCTGGTAATCGCCTGGTAAAAGCGAATCTATACTGGTTTCCCCGCTTTGCCATTCAACCATCACCGTTTTATTTAGCGAAGTTGCCTCGTTAAAAACATGAAGGGTGTAATACGTTGTGTCATCGTAATCTCTGTCATCAAAGTTGTTATAATCGGAAATAGATAGAGTTAATTTTCCGGTTTGACTGAACCCGAAAAAAGCAGAAGTGAAAAACAACAGGATTAGAACGATTTTCATGGCGATCAAATTAGAAGGCTAAATAACGTAATTTAAAGCGGTTTCCAATCTTTTCTTTTATTCATAAAAACGGTTACCGATTTAGCGGGCTGTTTTGCGCCATCATTTTCACCTTAAAAAAATGCGGTTTCACACTTCTAAAAATCAAGTTGATACAATCAATCCCGGAAATGTACCTGCATTTTGTTGACATTTGCTTAAACCAAAATACGATGAAACGTTTGATCATTTTGACGGATAATCAAATTGTTCTTAATATTAGTGTCCATAAATCCTTTTGCTGAGATGACGGTTTTTATTATTGAGGACGAACCACTTGGTTTGGAGCGGCTGAAAGAACAATTACTTTCCATTGATCATGATATTGAGATTGTCGGTGATGCCGATTCAATACAGTCTTCAGTCGAATGGCTGAAGGAAAATACACCTGATTTGATCCTGATGGACATCGAGCTTTCCGACGGGCAATGTTTTGAGATTTTCAAACAGGTAAAAGTCACTTCGGCAGTTATTTTCACCACTTCTTATGATGAATTTGCACTACAGGCATTTAAGGTAAACAGTATTGATTATTTATTAAAACCGATTCGAAAAACCGAATTGATGAGCGCATTTGACAAATACCAATCGCTAAAAGACCGATTTAGCGGAGCCGAATTTTCGATTGATAAACTCCTTGAACAATTGCGGCCGGATATCAAAACATTTCGTAACCGCTTCCTGGTAAAACAAGGTCAGAAATTGGTGAGTATAGACGTGATCGAGATTGCTTATTTCTATTCTGACGAGCGTGTTGTGTTCTTCAAAACATGGAATAATCAGCGTTATATCGTAGATTATAACCTCGAAGAAATAGAAGCGATGCTCGACCCTAACGAATTCAATCGTGTCAATCGCGGGTTCATCATTCACATTAAATCGATTTCGGAAATTCACAGTCATTTCAATGGAAAGCTTAAGCTGATCCTTAAACCTCATTCGGAGAAAGATGTAATCGTGAGTCGTGAAAATGCCATGAACTTTAAAATTTGGATAGGAAAATGATGGCGGATTTTTGCGAATTCCTATTGCTTACATGTTGTTGATGTAGATGATAAAACCCCTTCATATTATCTGTTTTTTCAGTTTGATGCTGACATTGATTTCATTATTGTCAAATTGGGGTTTCTATTTTTCAGGTTCATTACTGCTGGCAGTTGTCTGGATCCTGGTTACACTGTTTCGTTGGGTGCTCATTTTGTGGTTAGACCATAAAATCATCGATTTTTTTCAAACCAAATATCCGGCACTGAACCAACTTCGAAAACGCGCTTTTTTTTCGATTCCGAGCATGGTTTTCACGACTTATTTCCTGATTCTTGCTCATGAATTGATCAAAGGATTGTTGATTTTTGATGATCTCAGCGTATTCAATCAACCAACGCTCACACTTTACCTGATCGGTTCGGTGTTGATTAGTTTGATCATCCTTCCGACGTTCGAAATGCTGTTTTCGGAAAAAGTATCGCAGCGCATTCTTCTCGAGAACCTGGAGTTGAAACGAAGAAACCTGCAAGGTCAGTACGATACGTTGAAAGGGCAGGTAAATCCACATTTTTTGTTTAACAGCCTCAATTCACTGGCTGGATTGATCAAGAAAAAACCGCAGTTAGCCACGTATTTCGTAGATGAAATGGCTTATGTGTACCGGTATCTGCTGAAAAGCAATGAACACAATAAGGTAACGCTGAAAGAAGAACTGAAATTTGCGCACGCTTATTTTCATTTGCTGCGAACGCGGTTTGAAGATGGTATTCAGCTGGAAGTAGATTTACCGGAAAACAGGCAAACGAGTTATATAGCTCCGCTTACGCTCCAGATTTTGATCGAAAATGCAGCCAAGCATAACATTGTTTCGAAAAGCAATCCCATCGTTATTCAAATTACCCTGGAAGGCAATTATATTGTGGTAAAAAACAACGTACGCAAAAAAAACAGTTTGGTTGAAACGACCAAAACCGGGCTTGCCAATATTGTTTCGAAGTATAAATTATTGGGTGCTTCAGAAGTGGAGGTATTGGAAGAAGAAACGGATTTTACAGTTAAAATTCCCCTGCTGAATGAATAAATTTACTATTGTAAAATGCTGAAAATAAAACACATTATCTATTTATTCGCGCTGGTGTTACTTTACATCAACGCGTCGAATAGTGATTACTATTTTTCGGGTTCCACTTCCGTCACCATCGGCTGGATCGTGGTGTTGGTCATCCAATGGCTTGCTGTTTTATGGTGCGACAGCAAAATTGTTCACTTCCTGCAAATGCGTTACCCGCGTTTGGACCAGATGAAAAAGCGCACGTTGTTTGCTACACCGGCAATGATCGTAAGCACTTATTTAATCATCCTGATCACCGATTATACCGGCGAGTTCATTATTTTTTCACGAACGGAACTGAGTTGGGGAGAAGTTGGTGCGATTAGTAATCTCATCGGTTCATTTTTGATCACAATCATCATTTTGCCGCTTTTTGAAATGATCTTTTCCGGAAAGGTTTCGCAGCGGATGATCCTGGAGAACGAGGAATTGATCCGCCGAAACTTGCAGGGACAATACGATACACTGAAAGGTCAGGTGAATCCGCACTTTTTGTTTAACAGCCTCAATTCATTGAATAGCTTGATTCTCAAGGATTCGGATATGGCGGTTGAATTTGTCTACGAAATGGCTTTTGTATACCGTTATCTGCTGAAAAGCAATGAATACGACAAAGTACCCATCCAGGAAGAGCTGGCTTTTGCCGAAGCATATTTCCACCTGCTAAAAACACGTTTCGGTGAAAATATTGTGTTGAATATCGAAGTGCCCGAAAGCGAGCAGGATACCTACATCGCACCTTTGACATTGCAGATTTTGATTGAAAATGTGGTAAAACACAATGTTATTTCGACAGATGTGCCGATTGTGATCCGCGTAACAGTAAACAAAGACAGTTTTGTGATCGAAAACAACGTGCGGAAAAAGATCTATTCAATCGATACCACCAAAACCGGATTGGCGAATATTGCAGCGAAATATAAATTGCTGGAAGCACCCGAAATTGAAGTCATAGAGCAGCCGGGCCATTTCACCGTTAAAATACCGTTGTTAAAATGATCCTATTGCGGATGAAACAACAAACTTAAATCGAATTGACTGTCAAAAAAGAAAATAACCTTCAAAACCATGCTGAAACCAATACACGTTATTGTCTTTTTCACCTTATTTCTGAGCCTGACAACATTGACCGGTCACCCGGATTATTATTACGCACGTTCACCTTTGGAATCAGTAGAATGGACGTGTTTGGTCGCTGCTCAATGGTGGTTCCTTGTATGGCTCGACCATAAGATCATAGATGTTTCCCAAACCAAATATCCCTCTTTGGACCAGCTTGGCAAAAGAGTGCTGTTTTCGTATCCGCTGATGCTTTTTTCTTCTTACATCATTATTGTTTCTTTTGATTTTTTGGGAGCGATATTCATTTTCGGTGATCATTATTTCATCAATATTCCGGCTTTCATCGCCAATTTTATCGGTGCTATATTGATTAGTATCATCGTTTTACCGACGTTCGAAATGCTGTTTTCCAAAAAAGTATCGCAGCGAATTGCGATGGAAAATCTGGAACTGAAACGCCGGAATCTGCAAGGCCAATACGACACATTGAAAGGGCAGGTGAGTCCTCACTTTTTGTTTAATAGCCTCAATTCGCTAGCTGGATTGATAAAGAAAAATCCGGAACTGGCGACATCTTTCGTGGATGAAATGGCGTATGTGTATCGTTATCTTCTTAAGAGCAATGAACAGAATAAAGTGACATTAAAAGAGGAACTAAAATTCGTACAGGCCTATTTTCATTTGTTGAAAACGCGTTTTCAGGACGGGATTCAACTGGAAACTGATTTGCCGGAAGAGGATGAAACCATCTTTATTGCGCCGCTGACATTGCAGATCCTGATTGAAAATGCTGCCAAACACAACATTGTTTCCAAAAAACGACCGATCATTATTCGGATTATACTCGAAGATGGTTGCATTGTGGTGAGAAATAACATCCGCAAAAAGACCAACCTGATGGAATCGACCAAAACCGGGCTGGCCAATATCGTTTCAAAGTACAAACTCCTGGCAAACGACGATATTGAAGTGTTGTCGGAAAGCGATTGTTTTACGGTTAAAATTCCGGTACTGGGTTAGCGTAAAGAGGGTTCCCACGAATTCACTTCCATCTGAGACGGCTGCGTGTCTAATGAACACACTGGCAATTATAACATACGTAATCTATCAACAATAATGCGAGTCCGTTAGGCGAGCTGTAATTCGTGCATTCGTGGGAAATAAAAAAGTGCCGACTAGTCGGGACGCATTATTAAATCTAATGGGAACTAACCAATAAAGCCCATTGAAAGTTCGCATTTGATCATATTACTTTCTTACTACTACACTATTTTGTAACACAATTGATGCGTTCCTCTCAACGGGCTTCGTTTTCCCATCGAAATCTACTGCTAACTAAAAACGATGAGAAATGGTTTATCAGGGGTTGGTTATCTGTTTCGTCTCAATAAGCTCATTTTGTTTGTTTTAAGCTGAATGTTACCTGGTGGCACATACAAAATTCCGGACTCGATCAGTTGGTTTCCTATCAATTTCAGATTGATATACCGCATTTGCGATTCGTTCACAAAAATCGTGATAGCCGAAACAGATTGTTTCTGATTAAGGGTGAGTTTTACAAGAATCTTTTCTGACGAAAGACAAATAAAAAACCGTATATCACTTGAATATCTTGCCATTGGCTGAAGAATGAGTTTGCTTGAATTTGCCCGAATCATCAGCAATAAATAATACCAAACGTCTGTTCCTGCCACGCGAATCACTTCGTAATCAAGTAAAAGTATGATAGATTTAAAATCCCCGATCTCAAAATAATGCTTCAACCGTTTCAGGAAGTAATGTTGAACAGATGTGGATCGTTTAAACTTCATAGTGCAAAGCAAAAGTGAATACACATGATTCAAAACAGGTTAATGCTCAAACAGGATAATTTACGTACTGAAGTGTCAGAATATTAGAACAAAACGTTGGTTTAGAGTGTGATTTGTAAAAATAAACTGTCACGTAATTTGATTGAGTGAATCTGTGGCTAAAATTTGTAGACGTCCTTATTCCAGGTTTAGGTAAAAGCTATACTGTGGAATCACGGCATTTTCCAAACGGCAACATCACGGGTTTCCCCGATTTTTTCGAACGGTAGGTCAATTGTCCACACGCGTTTATCGATCACAATGTACTGGCCGCCAAACGAACGAACCTCCAGCATTTTTTTTGCATCGGTAATTTCCGTTGGTTCCAGTGACCATCCTTTTCGGTGATACCAATACATCCATTCCGGATTGGGGCCCGAATGAATAATGATCTTTTTGCCTTTTGGAACGAGTTGGTTTACTTGTTGTTCGAGCGTAAGTTTGTAGCGCACTTCATCTTTCACACGAAAGTCTGAAACCTGGTTGCCAATTCCTTCGGCAGCTATTAGGATCAGAAGCGCAATAGCCAATCGTTTGTCCATTTTCTGTAGGCCCAGAGCAGCTATAACAGCCATTACAGGAACAAATGGCAGCACGTAATAATTGTGTGTCGGGAAAACCGTTCCCGTTTTGATCGCAAATACAAAAAAGATCACTGAAAGTGTTATTATTCCGGCTAACGTCAGTCGATTCTTGCGATAAGCAAGCCAAATGATCCCGGTTAAAATGGGTAATAAAACAACATACGAACGCAACGCACCGAAATAAACCTGTGCAGCAAAATCTCCCCAAAGCGGAGCTATTTCAGCTAATCCTTCCGCAATTCCTTTCGGAAAAAAGAGGGTGAAATGGTACGTATCCACCAAATGTGGAACCCAAACAAAATACCACCAGCCGATAATCATGCTCGCAATCCCAACGGCTATGGTAACGGTAGCTTTGACCTGAATCCGAATCGATTTATTCATCCACAACGGAATGATCAATCCGAAAAGGAAAACCGCCGGAATTTTGCACAATCCACCCAACGTGATTAAACAAAATGCAAGCAGTAATTTCCACCAATTTTGTTGATCGATGTACCGCTGAAACCAGTAAATTCCGATAATTACCAGCGAAACCGCAAACGTATCAGGCATGCATTTGCGGGAAAAAGCCAGCCAAAGTGAGGTGAGAAAAATCACGGTTGCGTACCAAGCCGTTCGTTCGTTCCACCAGCGTTTGCACAAATGAAAAAAAGCAATTACTGCCAGTGAACTGATCACAAGATTGATCAATCTACCGTACCAATGTGCTTCACCGAAAAGCATCGAGCATCCGGCAATAAGCGATTGAAAAAACGGAAATTCCGAACCGATGATCCCGGTGCGCTCACCACCCATGTCCACAACCGGGTAGAAATAGGAAAACGAACCTTCCGACATATTCCGGGCCATCATGTTGGTGAGCGTTTGCCGCCAACTGTGCCAGGTTTCAAGCGGTGGAAGGGTGATTCCAATCAAACGAATCAGGAAAAAACCGAGTACGAGACCGTAAATGCTGCAGAGTTTCGACCAGGCTTTTTTCATATCAATGAATGCGGAATGAACAATATTTGATCACAGAACCTTTGGCGGTAAACAGCTGTTCGTAATGTGTTTTGATATGCAGGATTTCGCGAATGGTCGGATCAAGGTCTTCGGGAAGTGATTTGTACAAATCCCAGGTCAATTCCAGCAAATCGTAACCATGTTCCTTAATTTCTGCTTCAGTTGACTCAAACAACACATCGCTATCGGTTTTCAGGTGCACCAATCCGTCTCTTTTCAAAATCGTTTTATAACGATTGATGAATTGCTCCGACGTAAGGCGTTTTCGGGGTTTGGCCGGTTGCGGATCAGAAAATGTCAGCCATATTTCGTCAACCTCGCTGGCATCAAAATACGTTTCAATAAAATCAATCTTCGCCCGGAGGAAAGCAACGTTGTTCAATTCTTCATCCAGCGCCTCTTTCGCACCTACAAAAATACGGGCGCCTTTTATATCAATTCCAATAAAATTGCGTTCGGGATAATGACGCGCCAATCCGGTGGTATATTCGCCTTTTCCACAACCCAATTCCAGTACAATCGGATTTTCGTTTTTAAAATAATCACTTCTCCATTTGCCTTTCAACGGAAAATTGTTCCGCGTTTCGGGGTCGAGCGTAGGTTCGAAGACATTGTTCCATGCCTTCATTTCAGCGAATTTCCTGAGTTTATTCTTTGCCATAATCTTATCGACAAAAATAGAAAAAAGACACTGTTTCCTGTTCATAAACATTTCGGGCGATTTTTGTTGAAATATTAGTTGTTGAGCAACACATTGATTAATTTTACCCTTCTAAATTAAAAACAGTATGTCCAAACAGCATCACCACGCGTTGTCTTTTGCGGGGTTGATTATCACAGTCGGTATCATTTTCGGAGATATAGGTACCTCACCGCTTTATGTATTAAAAGCGATTACGAATTCGGAACCGTTGAGAGATGCCCATGGTCATTTGGTTTATTTAAACGGTCACACGATAGAGCGCGGTAAACAAATCACCGAACAGTTGATTTTAGGAGCATTGTCGTGTATTTTTTGGACATTAACGCTACAAACTACTATCAAATATGTCATTGTTACGTTACGTGCTGATAATAAAGGTGAAGGAGGAATCTTTTCATTGTATACATTGGTTCGTCGCCGTAAAAAATGGTTGGTAATCCCGGCAATGATAGGTGGAGCAGCTCTATTGGCCGACGGGATTATTACACCTCCGATTTCTGTGTCTTCGGCTATAGAAGGATTGGCGGGTGTAAATAATAGTATTCCTATTTTGCCCTTGGTAGTTGGGGTTCTGATTTTTATTTTCGTAATCCAGCAATTCGGAACCAAGTTCATAGGTAAGGCTTTCGGACCTGTGATGGTAGTTTGGTTTTTGATGCTGGGAATCTTGGGTGTTTATGGTTTATCATCCAATCTTGGTGTTTTTAAGGCACTCAATCCTTATTATGCGTATGATATTCTGACACACTATCCGCAAGGATTTTGGCTACTTGGAGCGGTTTTCCTGTGTACGACCGGAGCAGAAGCTTTGTATTCCGATTTGGGACACTGTGGTCGCGAAAACATTAGAGTTAGCTGGATTTTTGTAAAGGCGATGTTGGTGATCAATTATTTTGGACAAGGAGCTTTCCTCTTGGCCAACCACAACAATGGTTATATTAACGAAGAAAATCCGTTTTATATGATGGTGCCTGATTGGTTTAAGGTTCCGGCTATTATCATTGCAACGGCAGCTGCAATTGTGGCTTCTCAGGCATTGATTTCAGGCTCATTTACGCTGATCAATGAAGCCATCCGTCTGAATTTGTGGCCACGAGTGAAGGTGAATTTCCCGTCGGATATCAAAGGACAGTTGTACATTCCTTCGGTCAATTGGTTTTTACTAATCGGTTGTTTGGGGGTTGTTTGGTTCTTCGGTGAATCAGCCAATATGGAGGCCGCCTACGGTTTGTCTATTGTGTTGGCAATGATTAGCACCTCCATTCTATTGATTTTCTACATGGCCAGAAAACACTGGAATCCGATTTTACGCTATAGCATGATCGCCGTGTTTTTTATCATCGAAGGTGGTTTCGCAGTTGCGCAAATCGAGAAATTTCCCGAAGGCGGTTATGTTACCATAAGTATTGCGACACTTTTGATCGGGTTGATGTTTATCATTTTCAAAAGCAAAATCATTCGTACCAGCTACCTCGAGTTTGTGAAAATCAAGCATTACTTACCGTTGCTGCAAAAATTATCTATCGATGACCAGATTCCAACTTACGCAACACACCTGGTTTATCTGACAAGTGCCGACAAAGTCGATGAGGTGGAATCGAAGGTGTTTTACTCTATTTTGGAACAGCAACCCAAACGTGCTGAACGTTATTGGTTTGTACACGTGCAAACAACCGATGAACCGTATACAATGGAATACAAGGTGACCAAGCACGATGAGAACGATTTGATCCGTATCGACTTTAAACTCGGATTCCGGATTCAACCGAAGTTAGATACGATGTTCAAACAAGTGGTTGACGAAATGGTGCAAGCGAAGGAAATTGAGATCAAGAGTCGCTTTGCCTGCGAGTACCACCACGGTGATCACATCGGCGATTTCCGTTTTGTGGTGATTCGTAAATTCCTCTCAAACGACAACGAATTGCCCTGGTTCCAGAAGATCATCATGAACATGTATTTCTTCATTAAAGGATTGAGCTTGACGGAGAAAAATGAGTTTGGCCTCGACCCGAGTTCATTCGTGGAAGAGAAATTTCCGTATGTTTTATCGAAAGCCGCTCCGCTCGAATTGAAGCGTACCAATTAACAATTTCATGAGGCCCGAACACATCACAGGAAAAACGGTGTTGTACGGTTGTCTCGACTGGGGAAGTGGTCATGTTGCGCGCTCCATACCGCTGATGCAGCAACTGGTGAGTCAGGGAAACAGGTTGGTTGTGCGTTGTACGAAAGAGCAACAGCATATTTTTGAAACGTATGATATTCCGGCTGTTTACATTCCGGCAAGTGCATTTTCCTTTCGGTTTAAGGGCGATGGTAATTTCACCCGTGAAATGCTCCGCAATGTGTTTCGGTTCCGGAAAGCAGTAAAAGCAGAACGTCGTGAAACACAAGAATTGGTTTCAAAACATCAAATCGATATCATTGTTTCCGATCATCGTTATGGTTTGGTTGACTCAAACATCACTTCTGTATTTGTGACACACCAGGTTCAATTGCCGCCTGGATCCGGGTTTTTTGCGCAATGGATGCACCGCAAATGGATGAGCCGATTTTCTGTTTGTTGGGTGATGGATGATCAACAACACCGATTGGCCGGAAAATTAAGTGAGCTTCCTAAAAGAAAAGAAATCGAATTTCATTTCATTGGTCATTATTCGCGTTTTAGTGCTTCAGAGATCAATGAACTTCCGGATACGGTAGTCGGAATTGTGAGCGGTCCTGAGCCGTATGCAAAACAGCTCTTTGATTTGCTTTTACAACAAGCATTGTCTGAGAAGCGCTCCTGGACCATCGTTTCACCGGCTTATGTAGTAACGATTATTCCGCCTCATGTTCGTTTGATTCATGATGACTGGATAGCAGCCGATGAGGTCATTAAAAGAGCATCTCTGATAATTTCCCGAAGCGGTTATACGACTTTGATGGATTTAAAAGTGCTGAATAAGACTGCACTGCTGTTGGCAACCCCCGGACAAACAGAGCAAATGTATTTAGCAGAACACCTAAAACTGAAGAATGTAACAATCATTTCTAAAGCAGAAGCGATCGAAGGTATTCTCAGAAATCAATTTTCAAATTAAAATAGATGGTTAACATAGTGAAAGGGTTGATTATAGTGTCAACCATTTTAGTTTCTCTGCCGCTTTTCGGGCAGAATGAGATGATGATCCCATCCAAAAAGGGACAATTATGGGGCTTCTCAGATACATTGGGTGTTTTGAAAATCCCGGCAATATACGATACCGTTTATTTCTTTGAAGATGGAGAAGCCAAAGTGGTGAAGAACAAATTGTCGGGCTATATAAATCAGCAACATAAAGTAATCATTCCGTGCTCGAATAACAGTTGCAAGCGGATTCAGTTCAATGTTCAGGTAAATGATTTAGTTGTTCGGAAATCTCATTACCTGATAAAAAGAAATGGTAAATACGGCATACTTGATCATACGAATACACTGAAACTTGCTCTCATATATGATCACGTCCAAAAGTTGGATTCAGATTTTTTCTTAGTCAAAAGAAACAAGTTGTATGGCTTGATTAAACGAGTTAATGAAGAGTATAAACTGATCATTCCGATCTCTTATTTATCAGTTAAAACACATGAGTTTGATGGCTATATCGCGTGTGAAAAGACGGATGGAGGAATGAGTTACTTTGATTTTTCAGGTAAGCTGATACCGGATTTCTCCGATTTTATTAACAGGAATGAATATGCTACGGTCGAAGCAGCACCTACTGATTTTAAGTCAACTCCCAGGTATTCAATCTATAAAAAAGAAGGTAAAACAGGTTTGGTGAAATATGATGGTCGAAAAAATGGAGATACTATTCCATTCTTGGCTGACTCTATTCTGGATGTAAGCTATTTAAATCAATACAGTTACTTAATTGTGATGAAAGATGATAAATGGGGAGTGATTTCGGATAATGGACTTGTTTTACTTGAGTTTGAGTACGATTATCTTCACTACAAGAATGTTTCATTGTATGCTTCGAAACCATTTGATCATCTATTTAGCGCAAAAAAAGCTGACAAATGGGGGCTGGTCGCAAATAATAAAGGGAATCCATTACAAACAAAAGTTCTGATCGATTTTGAATGCGATACATTGATTGAGTTTGGCCGGGATTTTCTAATTGTGAAACAACAAGAAAATTATGGCGTGTATAATAAGGCCATTTATCAATGGAATACAACATTGAAATACAAGAAGATTTCTCCCGATTGGGTTTATAGCAGAATGGATTTAATTTTGTTTTACGTACAAACTCAGCAAGGTGATTGGATTTATGTTGACAAGAACGGAAGAGAATATTATGCTGCTTTCTAACCGAACCCACGTTAAATTACTTAATCTGAATCCCTCGTGAAGATACGAGCGTATTAGCGCCACCTTTATAACGATCCAACGAAAATGTAAACGTACTGCCGATTCCAACGGTACTGCGCACCGAAATGGTTTGATTGTGTGAATCCAGGATATGTTTCACGATGGCCAACCCCAAACCTGAACCGCCTTCGTTGCGGTTTCGGCTTTTTTCGACACGGTAAAAACGTTCGAACAACCGCGGAATGTGCTTTAAATCGATTCCCGGGCCGTTATCGGAGATTTCAACCGTTACGATGTCATCTACTTCGTAAAAGCGCACCAGTGTTTCGCCACCATCATTTCCGTAGGTAATTGAATTTCCGATGAGATTGGTAAATACCTGCGCGATTTTCCCACGGTCGGCTTTCACCATCAAAGCATTGTTGTATTCTTTGGAAAAACGCACCGAAATGCCTTTTTCCTGGGCTTTCATTTCGAAGCTTTCGATTACTTCGCGGGCCAGGTCACGAATGTCGAACGGGCGAATTTCGAGCTTCAGTTCGTTTACTTCCAGTTTGGTCAATTCATCCAGGTCTTCCAGAATGTGAGTCATGCGATCAATGGCTTTGGCAGCACGTTCCAGAAAGATGCGGTTGACTTTATCGTCCTCCAAACCGCCTTCCAGCAATGTTAGTACATAACCCTGAATGGAAAAAACGGGAGTTTTTAACTCGTGCGCCAGGTTTCCGAGAAATTCCCGTCGAAATTTATCCTGTTCTTTCAGCTGAACGATTTCGGTTTGTTTTTCCTCGGCCCATTCTTTTGTTTCCAATTCTGCCTGTCCGATTACGTCATCGGTCATGGTCATTGTGAAACTGTCGCCCCCGGTCATTTTTCCCTTACGGATGGAACGGTACAGGATTTTCAGTCGTTCATGGATAAACCGTTTTACCAAGAGGTAAAACACCAGAAAAGCACCGACACCAACACCGAACGGAAATGCAAAAAATGCCCATCCCGGCAGCGGATGCAAGAAGTGAACCAGCAGCACTACCAACAGCGTTAGCAGTCCCAATAAGAAACTGCCACCAAGTACGATAAAAATGGGATTGCTGCTTTTCACTATTCTGAGAATGTATAACCGACACCTTTGATAGTACGAATATACGATTCTCCTAATTTTTCGCGTAGTTTTCTGATGTGAACGTCGATGGTGCGTTCACCTACGATGGTTTCATCGCCCCAAACGGTTCCTAAGATCTGTTCGCGGGTAAAGACTTTTCCCGGACGAGAAGCGAGTAGTTCGATGAGTTCAAATTCTTTTTTCGGCAGTTGAACTTCCTGACCTTCTAAAAGTACCAGGAAACGTTCACGGTTTACGGTAATTTTGGATGTTTCAATGGTTTCGGAATGTTTGCGGTTTGCTCTGCGAAGCAATGCTTCCACTTTACTGATCAGTAACCGCGGACGAATGGGTTTTGTGATGTAATCATCAGCGCCGGCTTCAAATCCTGCTACCTGGGAGTAATCTTCGGAACGGGAAGTAAGGAACGCGATCAGTGGCTGGGCTAGTTGAAGCTCCTTGCGAATCATGTGGCATGCTTCTATGCCATCCATGCGGGGCATCATTACATCCATCAGGATTAAGTCAGGAGAATGTTTCTGTGCCATTTCGACTCCTTCGAGTCCGTTTGACGCGGTTAAAACTTTGTAGCCCTCGCGTTCAAGATTGTATTGAAGGAATTCCAAAATATCTTGCTCGTCGTCTACCAAAAGGATTGTGTTTGCTTTGTTTTGTTGCATGTTCTTAGAGGAATTCTACCCCACAAAGGTATTTTTGAAACGTAGCAGTAACTTTACAGTTAGGTTATTAAATAATTAATTAAATCAAGGGGATATTATCAAATCATTAACTTGTATCAAAAAGAAAAACCGCCCTGAAACAGAGCGGTTTTGATGAATGCGAAGTTTGGATACTTCTATTTTGCGACTACTAATTTAATTGTCTGGTTGTAACCGTTTGAAGAGATTACAGCAGTGTATAAACCTGCATTTAAATTGTTTGATGAAAACAATACCGTGTTTGCACCAGCATTCATATTTCCGTTGAAAATAGAAGCTACCTGTTTACCTGAAAGGTCATACAATGCGATCACAACATCAGCGCTGTTGTTCAATGTTACAGCAACAGTAGCTTCCTGGTTCATTGGGTTTGGATAAACACCAACGGAACCGATTGCCGTTACTTCATTCAAACCGATGAAACCACCCTGGAATTTAGCATCTGTAAATGAAGCACCGGTTGCAGCAGCAGAACCTGCAGTCAAACGAGCATCAGGAGTTGTTCCAAGCGCTGTAAAGATGTCTACCCAGTTAATTTGAGCTACTGTAGTTGTAGAGTCATTGTTATCCGTGCTGAAGAAGTTATTGTAGAAAGAACTTGTTGCAGTAATTGCATTTGTTCCGGCTGTGTAACCTGCAAGAATGTTGTTTGCGAATACAGCTGAATCATTTACAGTGTAGTTATCTTCTGTTGAAGCACCTTCGATAGAAAGACCTTTTTCCCAACCTGTTGATAAAGAGTTGAACAACGATACAGAAGAGTTACGACGTAAACGGAAAGATTTTTCGAATTTCTCACCACCAGGTAATACAACTGACCCGTCAGACAATGGACCTACAGTGGTAATGTTTGACAAAATAGGAGCAGTTAATGGTTGTGCACCTGAACCTGTACCGTCATTGTCACACTCGAATGTGTTTGAATCACCTGCAGCATCAGACAGATCAGGGTCACGGACAATAAGACCGAATTGAATACGACCACGGAAACCGAAATCCATATCAAAATCGTCATCCAAACCGCGGTAAGCGATCAGGTGTCTGCAATCAACCGTTCCACCGAACCACTCGAATGAATCATCACCTGAAAATGATACTTGTACATAGTCGATTTCAGTTTGGTTACCAACAGAACCGAAAGTCAAACCGTTGATTTCTTTGTTTGGTTGCAAGGCAATACCGGCAAATTCGATACGTACATATTTCATTACACCAGAATTGTCGTCGTCATCAGTTCCACCGAATTCAGTATCTGTGCTTGGAGCGATACCTTCGATGTTAGCAATTCCACCAGGTTGGTTGTTGATCCCTTTTCCTAGTAGTACAACTCCACCCCAGTCACCTTCTGCACGGTTACCGACAGATTGGTTAGATGTAAACACAATAGGATTGCTTGATGTACCTTCTGCCATGATTTTAGCACCTTTGGTGATAATCAATGAACCTTGAGTAGCGCCGTCACCACGGATAATTGTTCCTGCAGCAATAGTCAACGTTGCGTTGTTTTTTACATATACCTTATTTTGCAAAAGAACCACCCCGCTCCATGTAACATCAGCAGTGATGTCTGTTGAAACAGTTGTGTTGGTTGCAGGATAAACTGTGTTTTCAGGATCGAAATTTGCCCATCCGGAAGTCCAGTCAGTTGCCGGTGTATTGTCCGTTACAGGAAATGCGCCCTTGTACGAAGTTGCCGTCCAAAAGGCTTGTGCTTGTGCAGCACCTGCGATTAAAATCGTTACTAAACTTAAATAAAAATGTCTCATTTTCTTTATATTGATTTATTTAGGGCAAAGGTATTCCGGGTATCTATTCTTAACATAAACATCAGGTTACACTTACCTTATTATTGCATTATCCGAATATTAACAAGTACTTATAAAAAAACAAGCTTTTCGCCAGGAGCGTTTCTGTAAAACAAAAGGGTGATTTTCCGATTGAAACCACCCTTTCCGGTATTGTATTCAGAATAAACTAAAACTTATAGTTCAAGCTGATTGAAAGTGTTTGACCGAAGGTAGTTTCCTGCCATCTGTTGTCTACTTCTTTGTTGTATTTCTTATTGTTGTTCAAATCCTGGTAGAAAACCAAATCTTGAGCAAGGATGTCTTTAACACTAATTTTTAACTGGAATTTTTCGCGGAACGTTTTTGTAAACTGCAAATCGATTACATTACGTGAGTTTTCCCAAACATCCGGTTCCTGCACATTTCCTACGATGAAAATACGACGGCCAATCACGTTGTATGAGGCGTTTACCGTCCATTCTTTTGTTGGGTGTTCGTATTGTAAGCCGGCATTGATGATGTAAGGTGATTGACCTTGTAACGGACGGGAATCTCCGTTAGCACCGTTGATTTCACTCACGTCAACTTCCGAACGAATGATGGATAAGTTGGTGTACAAGGTTGTTTGGGATAAGAACTTGCTTTCTTTGTTTTTTGAGAACACATCTAATTTGACACGGTACTCGGTTTCAAAACCGTAGCTTTTAACAGCATCAACATTCGTATAATACAATTCGTTTCCTCCTGATACTCCCGGACGATTGATCAATTCGATGGCATCTGTGAAATCTTTATAGAAAGCCGAAACGGTAAACAATTGACCGTTGCCAATAAAAAATTCGTAACGTGCATCGAAGTTGTCAATTACCGTACGGCGAAGATTCGGGTTTCCTGAAAGAATGTTATCGAGTGCAAAATTATAGAAGGCAAACGGTGCCAACTCACGGAATTCAGGACGTGAAAGTGTTCTGGAGTAGCTCAGACGAACCTGCATTCGTTTATTGATCGAATAAATCAGGTTCAATGAAGGAAGGATATCAACTACGGTTGTGTCAATTTGGCGGTCAACATTTGAACCTGCTTCCGTGTAGTTGAACAATTGCTTGTAGGATTCCACACGAGCTCCACCGACCATTCTGAATTTTTTCAAAATTTTGGTATCAAACATCGCATAACCTGCATGCAATAATGATGAGGCGAAATAACTATCGCTCACTTTGGTTGCTTCTTCCAGTTTGAAACCACCTAAACCATTTTCCTGCAATCCAAGGTGTGAAGGATCGAAAATTTCGTCTTCAGGCAACGAAAGTAAACTGTTATCGAAATCCACAGAAGATGTTTTGTACTTGGAAAAACCAAAATTGCGGGCCGTGAAATCACGATCACGGTATTGTTCGAAACCTCCTACTTTAAAGATGGTAGCAATTTTAGATAATTCCCAGGGAATCGATAAGTCGTACTTAAAGCTGTAAATTTTTTCTTTGGTATTTGACCAGAACATGTTTCCAGCAGCAGTAGGAATGGTACCGTTGTTTTGAATAATGGCATAATATTCTTCGTTCGGGTCGTTTTCGGTAAGTGCCGATTTTTGGTACACCACGCGACGCATGTTCGGGATAGAACGTTCTACATTACTGTAACCACCAACCCAGCTGAATTTCAAGCCTTCTTTTTTGAAATCGTGATCTCCTTCCAGCTGGCCTGTGTAAAGGTTGTTTTGGGTAAACCAACGGTTAGATGATTTTTCATACTGATGTGGATCGCTGTCCATTTCACGTACACCTCTACGGATATTTACGCGATCTTCCGTATTGATACTGTATAAATTGTTGAAGGAAATAGTGTTGCGGTTGTTGAGTTCGTAGGTTAAATTGAACATTCCGCTATTCAGCAGACGCTGTGAATAAACCGTATCAATAAGTTCGGTTTTCTGTACCACACCTGCTGCCTGTTCTTCAAATTCGCGACGGATGTTTTGGCTGGTAGAAAGATTGTTTTGATAAGTGTAGGCAAACATAACTCCCAGGTTGCGTTTTGCCACTTGAAAATTATGACCGATACCATATTGTAAATTGAGTGCGGGCAATGCTCTGCGATCTGTTATGCTCCAGCTTGGTGTCATCAGTTTGGCATAATTGGCTTTTTCGCTTGCTGACAAAGTGCTGTAGGTTTCTGAATTCGGTAATCCGTCGGGTAACTGACGCGCGCCGTTGTCTACACCGGCCCAGTCCATAGAACTACCTTCATACGTTTGGAAATTTTTAAACGTAGTGAGTGTGTTAAATGAGGTTCCTATTTGCAGGCTTTGGAAATTCTTTTCGGTTGGTGCTTTAGTATTAATCGTAATCACACCTCCGGCAAATTCGCCTGGCATTTCCGGTGTTGCGGTTTTAGTGATGGTAAGATTGTCGAGCATATTGGAAGGGAAAATATCAAAAGCAAAAGCCTTGCGATCACTCTCTGTACTTGGTAACGGTGCTCCGTTGATGTAAGCCATATTATAACGGTCACTTAAACCACGAATCACTACAAATCGGTTATCCTGCACACTGGCTCCGCTCACGCGTTTTAGTACATCGTTTACTTTTGAATCGCCGTTTTTGGCCATTCCCTCAGCTGTGATTCCGTCTTTTACGCTGGCGTCTTCTTTCATTTCCTTGTTCAACCCGATGTCGCCACCTTTATCAACTTTGAAAACGAATTCAAATTCGTCAAGCGTATCTGCCTTCGGTTCACTCATAGCATACGAAACATTCACCGAGCTGTTCAATACTTCAATTCCTGTAATGGTGTCGGTACTGTAACCCTCCATTCTGAAAACCATACTGTAGGTCCCGTTACTGATTTCGCTGAAGGAATAATTTCCATCAAAATCAGTTTGAACAGCTTGTTTTGTTTCCAACAGGAAAACATCAGCAAAAGGAACAGTGGCTCCACCTTTCTTTTCGGTGACCACACCGTAAATTTTGTGCGTTTGGCCAAGAGTCTTGAAGGCGAACAACGAACCGATTGCGAGAAGAATAACTGAGAATTTCATGTACTATAATTTAACGATGCAAAGTTCTCTCAGAATCATTAGAATGAGGTTAACCTGACTTTACCAGATTGTTAATTAGAAACTCGATTTAGTACGTTTTTTCATGCGTGACTAATGCTGTGTTAATATTGAGATAACATATAACTAACAATGGTTAATGATCCGTTCAAACCGGGGCGCTAAATCACGTTGAAACGTTAATGAAATGTGATCGTTCTGCATTTTGTATTTTTGCATCCTATGTCTGAACATCGATTTTTTGTGGAGCTGGCTTATGACGGAACGGCTTATGCAGGTTGGCAACGTCAGCCCAACGCCCGATCCGTGCAGGAAACGTTGGAACAGCAATTATCGAAATTGTATAGCGGAACGGAAGTTCCGGTAACAGGTTGCGGCAGGACGGATGCGGGAGTTCACGCACATTTTTTCGTAGCACACGTTCATTTACCGGAAGGAATTGATCTGACTGAATTGAAGCACAAACTCAATAAGATGTTGCCGAACGACATTGCCGTTTTTCGGATCTATCCGGTTTCGATGGACATGCATGCACGTTTTCAGGCAAGCTCGCGCACATACCGTTATTATTTGCACCAGGAAAAAAATGTATTCCTGAAAAACAGTTTGTTTTTCCCGAGAGCGCTCAACTTTGACCGGATGAATGAGGCGGCGAAGTATTTTCTGGGTAAACAGGATTTTACATCGTTATCAAAATTGCATACCGATGTAAAAACGAATATCTGCACCGTTTCCGAAGCCGTTTGGAAACAGGAGGGAAGCCAGTGGTATTTTGAAATTACTGCCGACCGGTTTTTGCGCAATATGGTACGGGCAACCGTTGGAACGTTACTGGATGTAGGAATCGGGAAACTGGAACCGGAAACGATTCTGACGATTCTGGAGGCAAAGGATCGCCGCGAAGCCCGGCATTCTGTTGATGCACATGGGTTGTTTTTGTGGCGCGTTACCTATTAATTTTGAATGTTGAATTTTTGATGTTGAATTGGGATTTGCCAAAATTCAACAAAGCATAGTGTTAAACCACAATCATTGTTTGATGCAGTATTTTTGATAAAACCGGCATTTGAATATTGATCATCTTTCTCTATTAATAAGATTCTCATTTAGAAGACGGAACCGGATTTTACCGAAAACCGCATTCAAAATTCAACATCAAACATTCAAAATTATTTACTCTGCAACAACAATAAAATTCGTTGATTTTCCTTTGCCAATCAAAATGTATTTATCATTGATGAGGTAAGACGCATCTACCATCAATCCTTCCTGGACCTTTTCTTTGTTCACCGAAATCGCGTTTCCTTTCAGTTCGCGTTTGGCCTCGCCGTTGGAACTCAAAAAACCGGTACGTGATCCCAATAATTCAACGATGGAAATTCCTGCCGATAAATCAGCTTTGGTTACTGTGGCTTGTTTTACGCCTTCAAATACGGATAGAAAGTCGCGTTCGTTTAACTTTTTCAGATCGTCTGTTGTCGATTTTCCGAACAAAATATTAGTAGCTGCAATAGCTGCTTCCAACGCTTCTTTACCATGTACACGCTCAGTTACTTCTTCCGCCAGCGCGCGTTGCATAGTGCGTAAATGTGTTGCCTGATTGTGTTCCGCTTCAATGGCTTCAATTTCCGCTTTCGATTTCAGCGAGTAGAAACGCATCAGTTTCGGAATATCAGCATCGGTTGTTTTGAGCCAGAATTGGTAAAACTCGTATGGTGATGTTTTTTCGGCATCCAGCCAAACGGTTCCTGATTCGGTTTTCCCGAATTTTCCGCCGTCGGCTTTCGTCAATAACGGACAAGTAAAAGCATATGCCTCACCGCCGGCTTTTTTGCGAACCAATTCAGTTCCGGTGGTGATATTTCCCCACTGGTCAGAACCGCCGAACTGTACTTTTACATTATTGTTTTGGTACAAGTGCAGGAAATCGTAACCTTGTAATAATTGGTAGGAGAACTCTGTGAACGAAATACCGGTTTCGATGCGTTTTTTCACCGAATCTTTGGCCATCATATAATTGACGGTGATGTATTTCCCCACATCGCGAATGAATTCCAGGAACGAAAAATCTTTCATCCAGTCGTAATTGTTCACCAATTCGGCTTTATTTTCGCCGTTTTCAAAATCAAGGAAACGTTTCAATTGTTTTTCGACTGAGGTTACGTTGTGTTGCAATGTTGCTTCGTCAAGCAGATTTCTTTCAGCCGATTTTCCTGACGGATCGCCCACCATTCCGGTAGCGCCGCCCACAAGTGCAAACGGTTTGTGTCCACCCAATTGAAAGTGTTTCAATAACATGATCGGCAATAAATTACCAACGTGCAGCGAATCGGAAGTAGGATCGAAGCCCACATAACCGGCCGTCATTTCTTTGAGCAGTTGTTCTTCCAGGCCGGGCATGATATCCTGAATCATTCCTCTCCAGCGCAGTTCCTCGATGACGTTGTGTTGCATGTTATTGAATTTGTGTGCAAAAATAGCGCTTTCAAGTTATTTCTATGTCTCACCACAAAATTGTTTCCCACAGATCCACAGATTTAGCTCGGCTAACGCCCTCACCACAATTATTTACATTTAGTGGTACAAATAAACACCATGCGCTGCCGTTAGGAGCGCAAAAATCTGCGCATCTGTGGTAAATAAAAAGCGTATTGGCCAGCCGATACAGAATTACCATTAAAATTTTGGTGCAAAATCAATTTCTGATGCCCAATGAACAATCTCGATGTATATTTAGATCGTAATCAGAACTGAAGAACGCATGCTTCAAACCCGAAAAGAGATTGTTTTTGTGACCATGGCTGGTATTTTTATTACCAGTGCGATTGTTGCCGAACTGATATCCTGCAAAACCGTAGATTTCGGTCTTTATCCTGTTATCGCCGGAATTGCGCCGTGGCCGGTGGTGTTTTTGCTCACCGATGTCATGAACGAATACTTCGGGAAACAAGCTGTTCGCCGACTGAGTTGGATTACCTGCGGATTGATCGCTTTTTGTTTTTTGATTGTATTTCTGGCGGTTCAATTGCCCACAGCTGAAGGCTCGTATATGTCTGATGCCGAATTCAGGAAAGTATTCGGTGGTTCGTTACCAATTATGATTGGAAGTATTACAGCGTTTATGCTTTCGCAACTGATTGATGTGTACTTGTTTAGCTTTTTCAGCAAACTCACAAAAGGAAAAATGATCTGGCTGCGCAGTACCGGGTCAACCGTTATTTCTCAGTTAGTCGATTCATATACCGTACTCATTATCGGGTTTTGGATTCCGGGAGTTTTCACAATCGATCAGGTGTTGATTTTCGGGATCACCGGGTATTTAACGAAACTGGTAATCGCTGTTGGATTAACGCCGTTGATCTATGTGATGCATTATGCGGCGAAATCTTTACTCGGGGAGAAACCGAAGGTTTCTTCTTAATGTTGAGTGCTTAATGTTGAATTGGATTTCACCTCTTTTATATGAAGTTTCCTTCTGTACTTAAAAATGATTTGTGTTGGGGAAATGAAACGGATTTTCACCTGAACTTTCATCCAACACCATGTCTATGTCTGCCTTTGGCGTGATCAAAAATCAAGCATCAAAAATTATTCAGGACAAAAGCTCTTCGAATTTTGGAAACACCAATTAAAAATTAAGCATTCAAAATTCAAACTTCGCGTTAGCGAGTAAGTTCCTTAAACACTTCCTCCAGTGATTTTTCCTCAATACGAAGCGTAATCAACAACAGGTTATTTTGCTGCGCATAAATCGCGATCAGTTTTCGTAAGTCTTCCGTTCCCTGGCTTTCGATCAGGAAGGTTGTATCAGTGACTTTCTGCACTTTCGAAACACCCGGTATTTTCTGCAGAACGTTTTTGGAAATAGCTCCATCGAATTCGGCGTAAATAACCTGCTGGCCAACTTCATGCTGCAATTCGCTTGCACTGTTGTCTGCTACGATTTTCCCTTTTTTGATGATGATCACACGGTCGCAAATGGCTTCTACTTCCTGCATGATGTGCGTTGAAAGCATCACTGTTTTTTCTTTCCCGATGGTTTTGATCAGCTGGCGGATTTCCACCAATTGATTGGGGTCCAAACCAGAAGTCGGTTCATCCAAAATCAACACATCCGGGTTGTGAATAATAGCTTGTGCCAAACCGACACGCTGACGGTATCCTTTGGAAAGCATCCCGATTTTTTTGTTCTGTTCCACGTCCAATCCAACGAGGTTGATCATGTCTTTCACACGATCTCTTACCTTATCCATTTTGTAGATTTTCGCTACAAATTCCAGGTATTCTTTTACATACATGTCCAGGTAAAGCGGATTGTTCTCAGGAAGATAACCGATGCGTTTACGCGTTTCAAGTGATTGTTCTTCCACACTCATTCCGCAGACATTTACAAGGCCTTCCGTTGCCGGAATAAAACCAGTAATGATCTTCATGGTGGTCGATTTCCCGGCACCGTTCGGACCTAAGAAACCAACAATTTCACCTTTTCCGACGCTGAAAGAGATATCGTTGACCGCCGCTTGCGCACCGTAATACTTGGTAAGATTTTTTACTTCAATGGACATGTGTTGTACTTTGAGCCACGAAGATAACGATTCGAATTTGAATGTGGTTGGGTGGGGACGCATTTCGACTTCACTTCGTTTCGCTCAATGCCGGGAACTGGTAATCTTGTTATCTTTGCTTCATGTCTCAAATAAAAGGGAAAGTTTTAAAATCTACCGGAAAGTGGTACCAGGTAATGCTCGAAGACGGAAGTCAGATCGATTGCCGGATTCGCGGGCGTTTGCGACTGGAAGGATTGCGTACGACCAATCCGATTTCGGTAGGTGATGTAGTGCTGATCAGCGAAAAGTTCGATGAAGAAGGCAAAGGCGTAATTGAGGATTACGAACATCGTCGCAATTACATTGTGCGAAAAAGCACGAATCTAAGTAAACAGTCGCACATTCTTGCAGCCAATGTTGACCGTGCTTATTTATTGGTCACGCTGAAACATCCTGAAACACATACGGTGTTCATCGACCGGTTTTTGGTGGCGGCAGAATCGTTTCGGATCGAGACCACTCTTTTGTTCAATAAAATTGATTTACTAACCGAAGATGAGCGTTACGATCTGGAAGCAATCATGGATATGTACCGTGTAATTGGTTACCGTTGCGAAGCTATTTCGGCTTCCAACCAGGAGAATATTGATTTTTTACGCGAAGAAATTTCAGGAAACCAGGTGATGATCGCCGGACATTCCGGAACCGGAAAAAGCACGTTGGTCAATGCACTTGATCCGAATCTTGATCTGCGGATCGGGGAGATTTCCAATGCGCATCAACAAGGACAGCATACAACTACGTTCGCCGAAATGCATCCGTTGCAGTCGGGTGGATTTATCATTGACACGCCGGGCATTCGCGCGTTTGGGATTGTGGATCTTGACAAGGAAGTGATTTCTCATTATTTCCCTGAAATGCGCGCCCTGATCGGAGAATGCAAATTTCATAATTGTCAGCATATCAACGAGCCGGGTTGCGCGGTGAAAGCAGGCGTAGAAAACGGCACTATTTACGAATCACGCTACTGGACCTATATGCAGCTCATGACCGGCGATGATCAGGATGTTCACCGAAGAAATAAACATACATGAGACTGGTTATTCAACGTGTGTCAGAAGCTTCGGTAACGATTGACGGAAACGTTCGCGGAGTCATTGGAAAAGGATTTCTCATTTTGATTGGCATTGAAAGCACCGATACACAAGACGATGTGGAATGGCTGGTGCAAAAAACCGTCAACATGCGCATTTTCTCTGACGATGAAGGAAAGATGAATTTGTCGTTGAATGATGTTTCGGGCGAATTACTGGTAATCAGCCAGTTTACGTTACACGCGTCGACCAAAAAAGGAAATCGTCCGAGCTTTATTCAGGCCGCAAGGCCAGAAACGGCTGTTCCGTTATATGAATCGTTTGTGAAAGGCTGTAAGCTGGCGGGAATAAACAACGTCGAAACCGGAATTTTCGGCGCTGATATGAAAGTCGCGTTGATCAACGATGGACCGGTAACAATTGTTATTGATTCAAAAGAACGGAACTAATGGAAAACGATCTGACTCTTAAAGCAGCGCAGGCACTGGTTGATCAATGGATCACAACCATCGGCGTGCGCTACTTCAATGAACTCACCAATATGGCTATGCTCACCGAAGAAGTCGGCGAAGTGGCGCGGATTATTGCCCGGAGATATGGTGAACAAAGTGAAAAAGAAAGCGACAAGAATAAAGATCTCGGCGATGAAATGGCGGATGTGTTATTCGTGCTGATTTGTTTAGCCAATCAAACCGGGGTGGATTTGGAGGAAGCGCTAAAACGTAACCTGGAAAAGAAAACGAACCGGGATAAGGATCGGCATTTGAATAATGAAAAGCTGAAATAAAACACAGTTATCTGTTGATTTTCAGGCCTCCTTTTTGAGCGTGAGTTTTTCCGTAATATTGCGGGATTACTGAATTTAACCCACTTATAATCAGTAAGTTTTGCTCAGTTTATCCGCTACAACCTTATCCACCGGAAACGTCAATTGGTCAGGCGAAAGATCTTCGCAGTTCACCCATCTGAAAACTTCATAATCACCCGTTTCGGGTTTGGGATTGCACTTAATCACAGATAAATCCGGAACATGAACACGGTAATAAACCGAGATCAACTGGTCGTTTTCAGCGAAGGCCGACTGCTGAAAAAAATCGGTAAGGTAATACAAATCACCGGCTGTAATTTCAATTCCCAATTCCTCCTGAAATTCACGTTTGAGACAATCGATGATTCCTTCGCCCCATTTCAAACCGCCGCCAGGAAACTTGGTATAAGCGTATCCATTCCGACGTTCATCGGCCAGCAATACATCATTACGCTCATTGAAAAGCAAGCCGTAAACCCGCAGATTGAATTGTTTGACAGACATTCGAAATTATTGTTCCAGGATAGCCGTAATGTTTGGCTTAAAGTACAATTCCGACTTCAATACTTTTCCATCTTCGCGGTAAATCGGCTGGCCGTTTGCATCCAGTTTACTCATGTTCGAGCGTTGAATTTCCTGGAATACTTCGGCGATTTTGTGCTGTAATCCGTGTTTCAAAATGGTTCCGCACAAAATATACAACTGATCACCCAACGCATCGGCAATTTCAACTAAATCACCACGCTGCGCCGCTTCGAGGTATTCTTCGTTTTCTTCCTTCATCAGGTTGAAACGCAGGGCTACTTCAGCCTCAGTTAACTGAGCGGTCGGTTCGTAATTATTGGAGATATTGAATGCATTGTGAAATGCTTCCACGGCTTGAATGGTTTCCTGAAGTGTCATGTGTTGTTGTTTTGACAAAAGTAAGATTTTTAGTGTTGTGATGTAGGCTAGGGACGCATCAGAATCTCCACATAACAGTATCAAAATCTAAGGACAAAAAAGTAAGCTCGGGACGCATCCCGAGCTATACACAACAATCTAAAATATAATATGAAATAGTTCTATGACTTAAAGAACAAACAAATGTAATACACACCTGCAGCCAATACAGCCGATACCGGAATTGTAAGGATCCATGCCCAAAGTAGGTTGATCGTTACACCCCAGCGAACCGCGCTTAAACGTTTGGTTGCCCCAACCCCGATAATGGAGCCGGTAATGGTATGCGTAGTAGAAACCGGAATACCGAATTGCGATACGGTAAACAACGTTAACGCACCTGCTGTTTCTGCACAAACACCTTCCAGCGGAGTTACCTTGGTGATCTTGGTTCCCATTGTTTTCACAATTTTCCATCCTCCCATCAAGGTTCCCAAACCGATCATCAAATAACACATAAAGGCAATCCAGCCCGGCATGGTGTCACTGTTGACTTTGGTCTCCATTTTGTAACCGCTGAGCAACTCACCTGAATTTTCGTCCACGTAGTCAGCAAAGAAACCTGCATTCGTGTATTCGCGATTAACCTCTTTTTTGCTAAAAATCAGTTCCTCGGTTTTGTAATCATGCACTTCTTTTCCTTTGGTATATACCAAAAGTGGTTTCAATTCATTACTTGCAGTTTTAAAATCAGCTTTATCCTCTTTCAATGACAGCAAAAATGGATTTTTAGGATCTGCTTTCGGGTTCAATTTCTCGTCTTCAAACAAGGTCTCGTCAGCTGTCATGTCAATGATGTCTTTCCCATCCTGGTAAATAACATGCCCGTTAACTTCGGTTTTCTTCGGAGAGAATTTCTTGGTTTTCCCCGTATCGTCCTTGTACTTGATTTGCACCACTTCGGCTACCGTAAGGTAAGACGGCAGTGTATCATTGACTTCACCGTTTCGGATAGCATTGGAGTAAACGATCAGTGCGGCGCAGATAATACCCATTACTTTTTGCGAATCGGCACCACCATGACCCAATGAAAAGGCTGCTGAAGACAACAATTGCAAACGTTTGTACATGGTCGATTCTTTCATAGCCGACTGGCGCTTGCCGTAAAATATCTGGTAACCGGTGTAGGTTAGCAAGAAAACACCCAGGGTTCCTGCGATGATCCAGATCATGATCGGTTTCAAATCGATGAAATCTTTGTAGTACCAGGATGCCCAAACTGTTAAAGCTGAAAGTCCGGTTGCCCAGATCATCTTCTTAATAAATACGCGTTGAACGGTCACCAATGCGATAATAAAGGCTATGAAACCACCAATGAGCGGCGCTAAGAAGATAAACAACAAAGGCTTGATAATTTCCTCCATTTTCAACACATCAAAACCTGCATGTGCAACTGCTGCGCCGGCAAATCCTCCAATGAGGGTATGTGAAGAAGAAGAAGGTAATCCCAGGTACCACGTGAACAGGTTCCAGGCAGTTGCGGCGATCAATCCGGCCAGAATCACCCAAAGGTCAATCACAGAATTGTCTACCGTTTTTGCCACCGTATTTCCAACACTCATATCAAACACCCAAAATGCGGCTACGTTGAACACTGCTGCCCAAACTACCGCCTGAAACGGGGTTAATACTTTGGTGGAAACTACCGTTGCAATAGAGTTTGCCGCGTCATGAAAACCATTTACCAGGTCAAACAACAAGGCAATGATGATGATAACGATTAATAACGTAAACATATCGATCTCGGTTATTAGCGTGAATTATGCGTATTTAACTACGATTGATTCGATGACGTTACCCACATCTTCGCATTTGTCGGTAGCAACCTCCATAATCTGGTAGATTTCGCGTTTTTTGATGAGTTCTTTGGCGTCGATATCCGAATCGAATAACTTCTCAATGCTCAGGTCAAAAATATCATCAGCCTGGTTCTCGATTGAGTTGATCTTGATCACACATTCAATGATTTTTTGCGTGTTCTTCAGATTACGTAATTCCTTTACGGCTGCGTTCACTGCAAATACGGCTTCTTCAATCGCATCAGCCATTTTCAGGATTCCCGAATCATTCGGATCAACTTTGTAGAAATTGATTTTCTTACCGGTGGCATAAATATGGTCGGCGATATCATCCAATGAGGTAGCTAAAGCGTGAATATCTTCACGATCAAATGGTGTAATGAAGTTTTTACCCAATTCCATAAAGATCTCATGTGTCAGATCATCATTCTGATGTTCCAGATCTTCCATCTCTTTAATGATAACTGCGCGTTTGTTATAATCGGCCTCGTTGACACACAATACCAATTTCCCGGCAATTGCCTCCAGGTTTTGACTAGCTTGTTCAAACAACGAGTAAAAAATTCTGTCTTTCGGTAAAAAGAACTTCAATAATCCTGATGCCATAATCGTTAAATATTTGCAGCAAAGGTATCTCTTACATAGAACCGCATAACACTTCCTCCTATTGTTAACGAAAAGGTAAAGTTCGCTTATTACGAAGGTGGCTTACTGATCTTGAATTCCCGAATCTCTTTGGGAACAAGGGGTTTTGGAGAATGCAATATTAACTTAATGTTAAGGATGAGATTCGGTCAGGATTTTTTAGGGGATAGCGCAGGATTTTTTTTGAGTTTTTAAGACCGAGTTCTAATGTAGCGGGGTCCAATATTAACCCAATGTTAATTATATTAACAAATAATTACCATGTTATTTCGTATTTGTTAATTCAGTGTTAAGTGATCTACTTTCGCAGCGAATTAATCTTAAAACGGAATAAAAATGTTTGTAGTTCAACTCAAACCGGTTGCTTGTATTACAGGGCTATTAGTTGTAAGTACTATCGGATTTTCTCAGCAAAAACCTGATTCGGTGCAAAGTATCAAACCGGCAACCACGTCTTCCAAATGGTATGATCAGTTTGCGATAAGAGGTTATATGCAAGTGCGTTACAATCGCTTGCTTGAAACTAATGAAAAGTTGAAATGCGAACAGTGCGATAAGTCGTGGGGTGAAGACGGAGGTTTCTTTATTCGCCGAATGCGCTTGATTTTTTACGGTCAGGTTTCCGAGCGCGTGTATTTCTATGTTCAACCTGATTTTGCATCATCAACCGGAACGACAAACCACATTGTTCAATTACGTGACGCTTATGTTGATTTAGGGTTGGATAAACAGAACCAGTTTCGTTTTCGATTGGGACAAAGCAAAGTTCCCTATGGATTTGAAAACATGCAATCCAGTCAAAACAGGTTGCCGCTGGATCGAAATGATCCGTTGAACAGTGCGCTCTCCAACGAGCGTGATTTGGGAGTGTTTTTCTATTGGGCGCCACCGAAAACCCGTAAGTTGTTTAGTGACCTGGTGAAGGACGGATTAAAAGGTTCGGGAGACTACGGCGTATTTGCGTTGGGTACTTACAATGGTCAAACAGCAAATCAGTCAGAAAAAAACAACAAATTACATGTGGTCAGTCGCTTGTCTTATCCTTTTGAAATCAAGAATCAGGTAATTGAAGCAGGTGTACAGGCTTACACTGGTAAATTTGTGTTGTTAAATACAAGTCCGGGTGTAAAACGCACGGTCGATTCCGAATACCTTGATCAACGTGTGGGAGCATCCTTCATTCTTTACCCGAAACCATTTGGTATCCAGGCGGAGTACAATGTGGGACAGGGGCCTGAGTTTAATAAACAAACCGATTCTATCGAAGTGCGTAATTTATCAGGAGGTTATATTACAGCTTCGTATCAGTTGAAATTGGGGAAACAATTATTGATCCCGTTTGTGCGCGGTCAGTATTACGAAGGTGGAAAAAAACATGAATTAGATGCTCGCAGCTACCGTGTAACGGAATATGAAATAGGATTTGAATGGCAGCCTCACAAGAACTTTGAACTGGTGGCCATGTATACCATTTCAAGTAGACGTTTTGAGGATTATGTAAAACAAGACAATCTTCAAACCGGACGACTCCTTCGAATACAGGCACAATTGAATTTCTAAGTTAAAATCGATATAAGTATTATAATAGGGTTGGATGATTCCAGCCCTTTTTTGCGATTGAACCAAGGGTAATCAATCGATGATTTTAAACTTATAACCGATTCCTTTTACTGTTTGAATGTGGCCATCACCAATCTTCTCACGCAACTTACGCACATGAACATCAATGGTACGATCACCCACCACAATATCGGTTCCCCAAACTTTTTCGAGAATATAATCGCGTTCAAATACTACATCGGGTCGGGAAGCCAGTAAAGCCAGCAACTCAAATTCTTTCTTTGGAAGGTGAATTGCATTGCCATCTTTATATATAAGGTACTTTTCGCGATCAATAATCAATTCATTGCCCATTGCCGGCTTCGTGGCAGCCGTTTCTTTCCGGCGCATCAGCGCATTGATCCGGCTCACGAGTACGCGCGGTTTGATCGGTTTGGATATATAATCATCGGCCCCGGCATCCAAACCGGCTATTTGACTATAATCTTCATTGCGTGCCGTGAGGAAACAAATCAGTACTTGTTCCAGTCCGGGAGTTTTACGCAAAGTTTCACATACTTCTACACCGTCCATTCCCGGCATCATGACATCAAGAATCACCAGAGCCGGTAATTCGTCTTTACAGATCTGAATTCCTTCTTGCCCATTAGGTGCGCAAAAGACCGTGAAACCTTCTTTTACCAAATTGTAACTGAGAATATCACGGATATCTTCCTCGTCATCTATGATTACTATTTTGTCCATGGGCGCTATATTCTCTTTTTTATGGGAAATTCTTGATACGAAAATACCGATTATATTGGAATCTTAAAAGTCTCTTTTATTCAAACTCTTGAACTGGAAGAACGGTCGAAAACCATTTTAAATACGCCTTATCGTTAATATTCTGTGTTTAATTGTTATTAATCCGTAATTAACAAACGTTTTCAAACAGCCAATTCTTCCAATCCTGATAATGTGAAGGAATGTTAAGACTAGAAAAAACTATTGTACAAAAGAATCTTTCGCTTACCTTTGTCCCTAGTAGTAGTAGGTTAGGTTGATTAGTGTGATAAGAGTTTAGGACGCCCGTTCTAAACTCTTATCTATTTTATGGAGTTTCTGTTCTGTGTTAACCTCACTTTTTCAAATCGTTTTTCTTTGTAACTTGCCACCACTATAGGCAAGATTATGGCGTCAAAAGCAAAAATTCTTCTCGTTGAAGACGATACCAATTTAGGGTTTGTAATTGCAGATCAATTGAAATCAGAAGGTTACCAGGTGGTTCTTTGTTCCAACGGCCAGGAAGGCCACATCCGGTTTACCGAAGACACCTACCATTTGTGCATTTTTGATGTCATGATGCCGAAGAAAGACGGGTTTACGCTGGCGCGTGAAATTCGTAAGATCAACACCGAAACGCCAATCCTGTTTCTCACGGCTAAATCAATGACCGAAGATAAAGTAGAAGGTTTTAATGCCGGCGGTGATGATTACCTGACGAAACCGTTTTCGTTTGACGAACTCTCAGTGCGTGTGAAAGCCTTGCTCAAACGGGTTAATATTCACGAAGATACCGAAGATAAAGTAATTCAATTGGCTGGTTATGTGTTCGATACCGAAAACTTTACACTGAAGCATCCTCAGTTTGAGAAAACCCTGACCAAAAAAGAAGCAATGGTGTTAAAGCTATTGTGCCAGTTTAAGAACCAGGTACTACCGCGTGAGACCATTCTGACAGCAGTTTGGGGGCAGGACGATTATTTTGCCGGAAGAAGTATGGACGTTTTCATCACTAAATTGCGCAAGTATCTCAGCCACGATGATGCGATTTCTATTGCAAACATTCATGGAATCGGGTTTAAACTTGAAGTGAATTAAGCCTAATTCTCGCAGCGACTGTTGAAGGAAGTCTACTGTGGAAACCTTCAAAAAAGTATCTTTGTCCTACTATGAGTTGGATCTTACACCTTGAAACGGCAACGAAAGTCTGTTCTGTAGCGCTTTCCTCGAATGGCGAATTACGTCAGTTGGAAGAAATTGCCGATGACCAGTATGCACATGGTGAACAGCTCACGTTACTCATTGAAAAAGTGTTGAAGAATGCGGCAATTACTCCGCGTGATCTGGCTGCTGTGAGCGTTTCCTCCGGACCCGGATCGTATACCGGATTGCGCATCGGCGTTTCTACCGCGAAAGGTTTGTGTTACGCATTGGGAATTCCGCTGATTGCAATCGATTCGCTGAGTTCAATGGCAGCTTTGGCACATGAAAAATACCTGCAGCAAACACTTTGTCCAATGATCGATGCCCGGCGAATGGAAGTCTATTGCACCATTTTTGCAACTGATGGTTCTGTTCTGAAACCGATGAGCGCTGATGTGCTGAATGAAAATAGTTATACTGATTTTGAACCCTTTGTTTTCTTCGGTGACGGCGCTCCTAAAATGGCCGATCTTTGGAAAGCCAAAAACGCGATTTTTGATTCCGGACTGCGTTGTTCTGCTTCCGGACAAACAACAATGGCGTTTGAGAAATTCAATAAAAACGAATTTGAAGATGTGGCATATTTCGAGCCGCTGTATTTAAAAGAGTTTGTAGGAACAGTGAAGAAACAGGTGGAATGATTTCATGTTCCTGATTATTACAAAGATAGGTATTTCCAGATCGTTTTTGAGAATTTTTGATGTTCGTAATATTGCGAAATCACGTTCATTTATTTGACATGCCAATTTGCAATATTACGAACGTTGTTCCGACTTAATTTTAGCCCTTTTCCGCCTGTGCAAATTCGGTAAAAAAACCGTCACGATCCCAATCAGCGGTAAAAACGAACAGATCTGGTACACAAACGAAATACTGGTTTTGTCAACAAAATAACCCAAAAGCGCCGATCCCAAGCCACCCATTCCGAAAGCGAATCCGTAGAACAAACCTGATACCATCCCGATTTTTCCCGGAAGTAATTCCTGCGCATACACCAAAATTGAAGAGAACGCTGAGGCCAGGATCGCACCTGCTATACAGCTGAACACACAGGTCATTGTCAGATCGCAATATGGCATTAGTAAGGTAAACGGCGCCGCACCAACGATGGAAAACCAAATGATGATTTTTCGTCCGTATTTATCGCCCAGCGGCCCGCCGATAAGTGTTCCCAACGTTACGGATCCCATAAAAGCAAACAAATAAAGCTGCGATTGCTGAACGCTCAAGTGAAATCGATCAATGAGGTAAAACGTAAAGTAGTTGCTGATACTGGCAGTATAGAAGAACTTCGAGAAAATGAGCAGCAACAAAATACCAATCGAAATGATGATCCGGCGTTTGGAAACGTCAATGGGTAAATCGTTATACGCATTGCGTTTAAAGGCGCGATGGCTGAGGTATTCCTTATACCAGCGGCCAACGTAAGTCAACACCATCAATGCAATTAGCGCCGAAGCAACAAACCATACAATGTGCTGCTGTCCGTTGGGAACAACAATAAAAGCCACCAGTAACGGCCCCAATGTAGCGCCGGCATTTCCGCCCAATTGAAAAATGGCCTGTGCCAAACCGCGTTTACCGCCCGAAGCATAGTAGGCAACCCTTGAAGCTTCCGGGTGAAAAACCGAAGAACCGATTCCGATGAAACACGCCGCTAGTAAAATTGTGGTGAAACCATTGGCAAAAGCGAGTAATACAACACCGGTTAATGAAAACACCATCCCGCCGACAAACGCATATGGTTTGGGATATTTATCGGTAAAATTGCCCACGAAAGGTTGCAAAATAGACGCGGTAACCTGGAAAGCAAACGTGATAAACCCGATTTGCGTAAATGAAAGCTGATAATCTGCTTTAAGCATCGGATACACCGAAGGCAATACCGATTGAATCAAATCATTGAGAAAATGCCCGAAGCAAACCGCAAAAAGAATCGGAAACACGGTAGTGTAAGCATCCTTTTTCTGAAGCGTCTCAGCGGAATTCATGGCGCAAATTTACAGGTATTTGCCGGTTGACAATCGATTATTCTGTTAAAAAGAGTTCCCTCGAATCCATCCAACTTGGTCGATTACATGTTAAAAATCTTTCCCACGAATACACGAATTTGGCTCACCTAACGGACTCGCTGACAATTATAAACAAGCTATACATGATTGTCAAACATAGAGCGTGTCCGTTAGGCACGCAAAAAATTCGTGTATTCGTGGGAAATAAAAAAACAGCTTTTGGTTAGTGCTGTAGTGTATCGGCTAGCCGATGCTGGCAGTCATCAAGTTCTCCAAAAAAGTTCCCGAGGCACCCTCAGCCAGACTTTTTAAGTAGGCCGAACCGATAATAACACCATCACATTCCTGGAAACCCTGATCACGTTTTTCGGGTGAATCAATTCCGAATCCCAGGAATAATGGAGTTTCGCCGCACAAGATTTTTAATTCACGGTATCGCTTTTGTTTGGATTCATCAATCAGGTAACCATTTCCGGTAATACTTGTCTCGCCAACCAAATACACAAAACTTTCCTTGCAGGCCAAAGCAATTGTCTTTACCCGTTCATTATCCGTTGCGGGTGTAATCAGAAAAGTGACCGGAACATCATACGCCCGAAAAATTTTCGCGTAACGTGTATTGTACAATTCGAGCGACAGGTCCGGTAAGATCAGCGAATCAATTTTCAGCTCCTGGCACTTCGCCAAAAAATTCCCCAAACCGTATTGCAAAACCGGATTCAAATAACCCATCAACACCAGTGGAATAGTAATCTGACTACGAATACCGGTTAATTGCCGAAAAAGCAAATCGAGCGTCATACCGTTTTCAAGTGCAATCGAACTGGTATGTTGAATCACAGGTCCGTCAGCCATCGGATCAGAAAACGGTATCCCGATTTCGATGAAACTGACGCCTTGTTCCTGCAATCGGATCAATTGTTCGGGAAGACTTTCGCGTTGCGGAAATCCGGCTGTGATAAAAATGCTGACTTGTTTAGTTGCTTTTTTAAATGGATTCATGATGCGTTTAAAGTTGAATTTCTACCTGATAAGTGTTCATGTCTTTATCGCCACGACCTGAAAGGTTGATCACAACACAATCATCGGATGTCAACTGAATTTGATGCAGCGCAGCTAGTGCGTGAGCACTTTCCAATGCTGGAATAATCCCTTCCAAGCGTGAGCATTCCATTGCTGCTTCAAGTGCTTCAGTATCTGTAACCGCTAGTGATTTTGTGCGGCCGGTGGCAATTGTGTGTGCATGCAATGGCCCGATTCCGGGATAGTCCAATCCGGCGGAAATGGAATGAGGTTCAATTACCTGTCCGCCAGAATCCTGCATCAATAAAGTGAAACTTCCGTGCAGCACGCCGGGACTTCCCAATACGGAAGTAGCGGCAGATTTCCCGGAATGAATCCCTAAACCAGCTGCTTCAACGGCTATCAATTCTACATCGGGCTGATCGTAATAATGATAAAACGCTCCGGCCGCATTACTTCCGCCACCCACACAGGCAATCACTTTGGTCGGATTCCGGTTGCCGGTTTTTGCCAGCAATTGTTCGCTGATTTCTTTTGAAATGACCGATTGAAAATAAGCCACCATTTCCGGATAAGGATGCGGTCCAACCACGCTGCCAATCAGGTAATAAGCGTCTGGGTGATTGATCCAGTGGCGAATGGCTTCATTGGTGGCATCTTTCAGTGTTTTACTTCCGGAAGTAGCCGGAACGACCTTCGCCCCCAGCATTTTCATGCGCTGTACATTCGGTGCCTGGCGTTCAATGTCTTTTTCACCCATGTAAACAATGCAGTTCAAACCCATCAATGCGCACACGGTTGCGGTTGCCACGCCATGCTGTCCGGCGCCGGTTTCGGCAATGATATCGGTTTTTCCCATGTGTTTCGCCAACAGAATCTGGCCGATGGTGTTGTTGATTTTGTGCGCGCCGGTATGACATAGATCTTCGCGCTTGAAATAAACCGGACAGCCGAATTTTTCGGAAAAACGCGCTGCAAAACACAATGGAGTAGGTCGCCCGACATAATCGTTGAGCAAGGAAGAAAAATCCCGCTCAAACGTTTCCGTGAAACAATACGAACGAAAAGCCCGCTCAAGATTTTCTACATTTTGGCGCAGCAACTCAGGAATGTAAGCGCCACCGAAATCACCGTAAAAACCCAATTCGTCGGTTTCAAGATAAGATGCTGTTTTCATGTTGCAATTGTTGAATGAATGTTTCAATTAATTGTACGTTTTTGATTCCCGGTGCAATTTCAAACCTGCTGTTGAGGTCATATCCGATGCAAAACGGATGGTCGAAATGAGCCAGAGAAACTAAGGTATCCAATCCGATACCACCGCTCAGGAAAAAGGATTTTGGGCCTTTGTAATCAGTAAGAATTTCCCAATCGAATGAAACCCCTGATCCGCCACGTTGCCCGGTTTTTGTGTCAAACAGGAAATAATCCACCGCATTTTTATACGAATCAGTTGCTTCCAGATCGGTTTTTGTGGCAATTCCGAAAGCTTTGATCACCAGGATGTCTTTCGGTAATTGTTTACAGAAATCAGGTGTTTCGTCTCCGTGCAATTGTACGGTTGTAAGTTGGTGGTGCTGAATTGTTTGTTCAATCGTTTCCAGTGAAGCATTCACAAAAACACCCACGCGCTGTTTCCCGAAAGAAGGAACGGATTCCTGCGTAAAACGAGGCGATTGTTCCGCAAAAATAAATCCGATAAAATCCACTTCCGGAATGGCCACAATTTTCCTGCTTTCGATGTTGTTTGTCAATCCGCAAACTTTGATCTGTTTCATACTGCCAGTGTTAATTGGGCTAAATGCTGTTCGCGTAAAATGCTTTCTCCGATCAGCGCACCTTTGTAACCGGCAGCTTTTAATGCATCCAATTCGGAAACCATTTTAATACCGGAAGCGGTAATCGCAGGAATAAAATGCGGGAGATAAGGTGCCAGAACGAAACTGTGTTCCAACGAAGTTTGCTGCGCTGCCAGATCACGATTATTAACCGCGATGATGTCTACTTCGTCGTTGAGTTTTTCCAGTTCGTGAAAGGTGTGGATTTCAAAGACCACTTCCAATCCGAGACTTTTGGCTACAATCGTCAAGTGATGTGCCTGTTGTTTTTCCAAAACGGCTGCGATGAGTAAAATAGCGTCAGCACCGGCGGCTTTCGATTCGAATAATTGCAATTCGTCGATGATGAATTCTTTGCGCAAGACAGGCAGTTTGCTTGCTGATCGCACTTCTAATAAATCATCAATGCTTCCACCGAAATAAGCCTGATCGGTGAGTACGCTGATGGCAATGGCTCCGCTTTCCTCGTATTCTCTCCCCAGTTCAGCAGGATTGAGATCGGGAGAAATGATACCTCCGCTCGGTGATTTTCGTTTGATTTCTGCGATAATACCGAATTCATGATCTGATAATTGTTGCTTCAACGAACGCGTCGCTTTTGAAAACAGTGGTTGTTGAATAAAAGAATCGATGGAATTGTTTTGCCGCAAAAGCTGTACTTCCTGTTGTTTATTAGCGATGATGCGATCGAGTATTGTTTTCATAGATTTTGTACTTAGAATTTTAATGATAGTTCTGTATCGGCTAGCCGATACACTTTTTATTTCCCACATATGCACAGACTCTGCTCGGCTAACGCCCTCGCTAATAGGATTTAAAAGCGTGTCCGTTAGGCACGCACAAATTTGTGTATCTGTGGGAAGCCAGCAGTACAACATTTATATTTGGTGCAAGGCGTTTTCATAAAATCAGTTGTTTGGTTGAAGATGATTGAATACCACTCCGGATTTCAGTTGTTCCAAAGCAGTGAAAAAAGCTTCTGTATAAGAAAGTGACGGATCGAATGTTTGAAGAGCCAAAGCCACATTTCCCGCAACAACCGTGTTTTGTGCTTCCGTACCTTTTCCTTTGAGAATGGCTCTAAGCATTTTTGCAGCTTCCCGGGCAGAATTTCCTCCCTGAATCGATGTGAGTGAAACCGGTTTTCCGGTCGGATTTTTATGCATCAATTCATCGCGATTACCACTCAAAATGCGGGTAGAACCGATGAACGTCAGTTCGTCGAAACCGTCCATGCCGTGAATGACCGTATATCCTTTTTTTGTTCTGTGCAAAACGTGCTGGTAATGCTTCGCCAGTTCGAGTGAATACGTCCCCGTAAGCTGATGAGTAGGATTTGCAGGATTCACCAATGGGCCAATTCCATTAAAAAATGTGGGAATTCCCAGCGCTTTCCGTAAATGAGCAACACGTTTCAGCGTCGGATGAAACAATGGCGCATGCAGAAAACAAATGTTGTGTTTGTCAAGTTGCTGCTGCAATTGTGATTCATCGGCAGTGAATTGATAACCCAACGTTTCCAGCACAGTAGACGAACCGCAGAGCGAACTCACGCCGTAATTGCCATGTTTTACTACTTTGTAACCAAGACTGGCGACCACAAACGCGCTTGTGGTAGAAACATTAAACGTATTTTTTCCGTCGCCGCCTGTTCCGCAAACGTCAATGGTTTGGCCGGCTTCGAGTTTTACCGGAAGTGCCAGTTCGAGCAGGGCCTTACGAAATCCGATCAATTCATTCAATTGCAAACCACGGTATTGAAGTGCGGTCATCAGCGCTACAATTTGCTCATCAGTGGTTTCACTGTGATTGAGTTTCAACATCGTTTCATAAGCATCTTCTTCCGAGAGATAAGCACCGGTCATTAATGTTTTTAGTATTTTTTTCATCGTAACGAATTAATCCAGTTCGTAATCATTGTTCTTCCTGTTGGTGTGAGGATCGATTCCGGGTGAAATTGAATTCCTATCGTTGGGTGTGAAACATGCCGGAATGCCATAATGGTTTGATCCTCGGTTCTGGCAGTAATTTTTAGCGCAGAATTTCCATCTTGACTAACCTGCCAGCTGTGATAGCGTCCAACTTCAACCATTCCTGGTAAACCGACAAAAAGCGCTTCATCATTATCAATCGAAACAACACTTGCTTTTCCATGAATGGGAACCGGACAACGTTCCAGCTTCGAACCGAAAACTTCCGCAATGGCCTGATGTCCCAAACAAACGCCCAGCACTCCTTTCGTTCCCGAATAACGACGAATGATGGTTTTTAATTCGCCAGCTTCATCGGGAATTCCGGGTCCGGGCGACAATAAAATGGCATCGCATTGATCCAGTAAATCATAGTCAATGGCATTGTTGCGTTGTACAAATACTTCCACATCTTCGCATTCGCGTACGTAGCGAACCAGGTTGTAGACAAACGAGTCTAAATTGTCTATCACTGCTATTTTCATGCGTTCTCAAATTGGGGTGAATGTGCGGCAGAAATGGCTCTTCGCAAGGCGGCCAGTTTGTTAGTGACTTCCTGTAGTTCGTTTTCAGGCTCAGAATCCAGTACAATTCCGGCACCGGCCCTGAAATGCAGAATGTTGTTTTTACTTAGCATACTTCGGATAACAATGGCGAGGTTCACGGATCCATCGATTCCCAAAAAACCGATTGCGCCGCCATAATAGTTTCGATTGTCACCTTCCAGTTGCTGAAGCAATTCCAATGCTTTTGGTTTGGGGGTTCCGGAAAGTGTTCCTGCAGGAAAAGTTCCCGAAAAAAGCTGCAACGGATGATGATTGTTCAGCCGACCGATTACTTTTGAAACCAGGTGAATCACATGACTGAATTGCTGAACTTCCTTGTAAGCTGCAACTTTTACTTCACCGCAATACTTGCTCAAATCATTACGTGCCAAATCAACGAGCATGGTGTGTTCAGCATTTTCTTTTTCGTCGTGAACAAGTTGATAAATAGCGGCCAAATCGTGTGCTTCGGTTCCTGTTTTTCGCACTGTTCCGGCAATCGGGTGAATCGAAGCAATTCCTTTTTTGAATTGAATTTGCGTTTCGGGTGACGAGCCCATCAATCGGTACGATTCCATATCAGCGTAAAACAAATACGGCGATGGGTTTAAGCGCCGCAGTTGACGATACACTTCAAAATCATCACCAAAAAACGGTTGAGAAAACGGCCGGGAAACCACCAGTTGAAAAACGTCTCCTCTCAGAATGTGATGTTTGGCGCGATCAACCATTGAGAGAAAAATTTCATCTGAAATGTTGGAAACTGCCTCATCTGTCACCGAAAACGGTAAACTTTCAGGTGCGTTTTTGCGAAGCTGAAGTTCTAATTCATCCAATGAAGGTCGTTCATCCGAAAAAGAATTGGTGATGATGTGTCCCGAATCGTGAAAATGGTCCAGCACGATGAGGTATTCATAAAGTGTCAGATGCGCCAGGGGTAAATCACTTTCGCCGGCCAAGCGTTCAATTCCAGTTTCCTCAAAATGCCCGAACTCAAATCCGAAATAGGAAAAGAAACCGTTGTGCTGAATTTCCGGCGATTCAAAACCGATGGAAGAAATGATTTCGACCAATTGTTGTGTCACCGATTGTGTTGATTCAAATGGAATCAAAAGCGTTTCCGTAATGCTTTGGAGCGTAATAGAAGTATCGCTGACACTAATTTCCACCAGCGGATTTAATCCGATAAATGAATGGCTATCGACCCGCGAATGATAGTCGTTACTTTCCAGTAAAACCGGTTTTCGATAGTGATTCCGTAGGTTTAAGTAAATCCCGACCGGCGTATGAAGATCGGCATTGAATGGATGAATGTGAGAGAAAATATGCATGATTTTAAAAAGTTGGGAACAAAAAAAACGGCTGTCAGTGATGACAAGCCGCGCTTAATTATAGGGAAATACCAATGCGTTAATGCCAGTCATCTAGAAAAGAAAACTGCCACCAGCATTGTGTATTGTTCATGCGAATCATGGTGCAAATGTAGAGCGCAACTTTTTAATTCACAAACAAAAAGTGAAATAAATTTATGTTACTGAATATTTTGTTGATTTTATAACAGTATATTTGTCGGCAAATGATGCTGTTTTTATCCATACAACAAGGAACTTATTGGTGGATCGCTTTCAAACGATAGCGAAACAGCAGGCATTATAGGGTATTCCCGTTTTCCGCCTGAGGTGGAAGCGGGATTTTTTATTTTGATTAACAGTTTGACCGCCCTGTTTTGGGTGAAAAAAGAGTAATCTTGTAGTAGTATGAGCAGCTTGATTCAGAAAAGTGGAAAACGACCTTATTTAATAGCGGGTCCGTGCAGCGCCGAAACCGAAGAACAAGTAATGGAAACAGTGATGCAACTGCAGCAATATTGTTCCATTGATCTTTTGCGTGCCGGTATATGGAAACCGAGAACACGTCCCGATTCGTTTGAAGGAATAGGAGAAATCGGCCTGGAATGGCTGGTAAATGCCGGGAAAATGATCAACGTTCCAACCACAACAGAAGTTGCCAATGCCCGTCATGCTGAACTGGCACTGAAAGCTGGTGTCGACACACTTTGGATTGGTGCACGAACCACTGTAAATCCGTTTGCGGTGCAGGAAATTGCCGACGTACTGGAAGGAACAAAAATTCCTGTTTTGGTAAAAAATCCGGTGAATCCAGATTTGGAATTGTGGATTGGCGCTTTTGAACGCCTGGAAAAAGCAGGGATTACTGATCTTACGGCCATTCATCGTGGTTTTTCGGTTTACAAACATCCTAAATACCGCAATGTGCCAAGCTGGGAATTGCCGTTGGCATTGCGGGATCGTTTGCCTGACATTCCACTGATTTGCGATCCGAGCCATATTTCCGGAAAACGCTCATTGTTGCTGGAAGTTTCGCAAAAAGCAATGGACCTGAATTTCGATGGTTTGATGATTGAATCGCATCGCAATCCCGATGAGGCATGGTCGGATGCCGCACAACAATTGACTCCAGCCAACTTAGCAATTCTGATCAGTGAACTCATTCTCCGATCTCGTGAAGTAAGCGATAATGCGCTTCAGGAATTAGAAGAATTGCGAGAGAAAATAGGGGTGCTCGATGATCGTTTATTCGAAATTCTGACAGCCCGAATGCGATTGAGCGAAGATGTGGGGGCTTTTAAACAGCAGCATAATATTACAATCCTTCAGGAAGAACACTGGCGAAAAATGATTGCCGGAAGATTAGAAAAAGCAGCCGAATATGGTTTGGCCGAGCGTTTCGTGAGTTTGGTGATGAATGCACTTCACCAGGAATCAATTCGCCACCAGACACGCATTATGAATCCGAATGTACACCGCGCGAATGATTAAACAAGTCAACTCTGGATTGCGAAGTGGCACAATTGCCATTCCGGCATCAAAAAGTGATGCACAACGTGCTTACCTGGCTGCGGCCATGGCCCCCGGAAAATCGACCATAACCGGTTGGGGAAACAGTAATGACGAGCAGTCAATGCTTAAAGCAATTAAACTGCTGGGCGCAACAATTGAAATAGAAGGCGAGGAATTGATGATTGAAGGAATTGACCGTTTTCCTGAAACGGCGACTATTTCTGCCGGAGAATCCGGTTTGGGAATCCGGTTACTTTCAATGATTTGCGCTGCAAACAAAGGCCATTTTTCAGTCACCGGTGAAGGTTCACTTGCCGAACGGCCAATGGCTTTTGTAGAAACGCATTTACCGCTTTTCGGAGCTTCCTGTCATACGACGAACGGTAAAGTGCCGCTCGAAATTAAGGGACCGATGCACGGTGCTACCGCCAAAGTAGATGGTTCGCTGAGTTCGCAGTTCATTTCCGGACTGCTGATGGCGTTACCTTTGGTGGAAGGAAACAGTGAGTTGCAGGTGCAACAGCTGACCAGCAAACCTTACATCGACATGACGTTGCAAACGCTGGAAGCGTTTGGTATTGTGGTGCGTCCAAAATCTCCGTCGACCTACATCATTCCCGGGGAACAAACTTACCATGCTACGCATTATCAGATCGATGCCGATTGGAGTTCTGCGAGTTACTGGCTTGTTGCTGCGGCTATTGGCCATCAGATTAATTTGCGTGGATTGCGTCTGGATAGTTTTCAGGCCGATAAAGCATTGATGAGTTTCCTGCAGGCTGCTAATTGCCATGTTCTTTTCAAAGAAGACACCATTAGCGTAGACGGATCATCACGCAAGGCGTTCCAGGTAGACGCAACCGATTGTCCTGATTTGTTTCCTGCTTTGGTAACATTAGCGGCTTCTTGCGATGGAACATCAGTTATTTCGGGAGCATCGCGTTTAACCTATAAAGAAAGTCACCGTGGACTCACATTGCAATCCGAGTTCGGTAAATTAGGAGTAAAAATCGACCTGCTTGAAGACGATATGCATATTCACGGCACCGGAATCCTTGCTGGAGGAACGGTTGATTCACATAACGATCACCGAATTGCGATGTGTCTGGCAATAGCGGCTACACTTGCTACTGATGCGGTTGAAATTCACGGAGCAGAATCGGTCGCGAAAAGTTACCCTGATTTTTGGCTTGATCTCGAAACATTGGTTTAACATTTTCCCACGAATTCACGTCAGCCTTAGGCTGATGCGCTCCTAACGGCAGCGCTTCGTATGTGGTAACTTTTACATAATATCTATTGTAATTGTTAGCGAGTGCGTTAGCCGAGCTGAAATTCGTGAATTCGTGGGAATTATTTTTCACTCTTTATCAGTTAGCTGATAAAAAAGTATCTGGGATGATTTTCATACCGCATTTGCGTGAATTTTTAGTTAAAATAACTGTAACAATCACATTTTTTTTCATTTTTATCATGAGTTCTGTTCATCGTTGTTTTTTGGCAGAATTTTTGGCGAGTTGGTGTAATGAATAAGCGGTTAATCATCCTGTTAATAGTAGCTTGTCAGCTGACAGTCTTCATGTCGCGTGCTCAGAATCCGGTTCCGCAAACGCTTGATTCACTTCAAACTGATTCCATTCCGCCGCCGCTTTATCCTTTTCTTTCAAACGACTCATTGATTTCATATTACGTCGTGGAAGACACTGCAAAATATACCTACGGAATGATTTGTTCTGATCTGGATTATTTCCTCAAAACCTATCCTGATCTGGTACACGATCAGCCGATGGGGAAGTCGGAATTCGGGCTGGAACTGAGAACCGTACGAATAGGAAAAGTCATACCAAACAAACGCTCTGTGTTTCTGGTCGGAAATATTCATGCACGTGAAGATTACAGCTCCAAATTGCTCATGAAATTTCTAAATGTTTACCTGCTGGCAATCGACGGTAAAAGCCCGCTCTATCCGAACGCGAAGCAATTATTGGACTCGATTGATATTTATATCACACCGGTTGCCAATCCCGACGGATTAAAAATCGCCCATAATGACTTGTTTGGGATTGAGCATGTCTTCGCAATGGTAAAAGATTCGATTTTTTTAGAAGATAGTTATAACGAATGGAAAGCAAACGGAATAGGAATCGATCTCAACGACACATTTGACGATGGCAATTTTGAATTGAAAAAAGGCGGTGTTGTACATACCAAACCTGCCTCAGAAGGTTATAAAGGATTGTATGCCGCGCAGGCGAAGGAAACGCAAGCATTGCAAAATTTCGTACTGGCAAAACGTCCGTTGATTACCTCATCGTTTCACACAAAAGGAAATATATTCTTCTGGGCCGATGCCAAAACGCATGCTCTTTTCAAGAACGTGGATACCGAAATTGTGCAGAAAGCGGCTGCGGTTTCCGGTTTTCGGGTGGCTTCGATTTCTAAAAATCCAGCTGATTATGGTTGCGGACTTGAAAATTATGTGCGATCTAAAGTTGGCCTGATCGGCGTTTGCGTAGAACTCTCACGCGGTGATAAAACCCGGTTTCAGCACCCTGATAATCAGTTCAATAAAGAAGTCTGGGAACGCGCCTGGCAGTTACCGTATCTGTATGTTGAAAATGCGGTGATCTACGGTTCACGCATTGAAGAAAATGCAAGATTATATATGGGAAATTGATTTTGGTGGACTGTGGGGACGCGATTAATCGCGACCCCACGACCTGTCCATACTTTTTTACTCTAAATACAACACCTGTCCTTTCGAATAATCCACCGAATAATTAAACGAAAACTGTTTGGCTTCACCTTTATTAATGGTGTTTCTCCAGGTCAGAATCCCGGTTTTTTCATTCAGTACAGCGCCTGTATAACTTCCTTGTTTCACCTTAATGTCATTATTCACCGAAATAGGGAAGTGGTCTTTCATGATAAACGGAATACTTGCTGCGCCGTTATTACGAATCGTGAAATCCCATTGCACTTCATATTTGGTTCGGTTTCCGGCAACACGTGTTTTGGTGTTTTCTTCGCTTTGCTTGCGCTCAACGACTAGTTTTCGGTCTTTCCCTAATGAAAAACTCAGGGTATCTCTGGTCGAATTTACGTCAACATAACTTTTGCCGATAAATGTGCCGTCGAAGTACAAATTCGATTCGCCGTTGAGCAGGTTCAGTTTTTCCCAACCGGAAATCTGTGCCACTAAATACACCGATGGATCCAGTTTCGGAACAGCGTGATACTCATAAACAGCAGGCATTTCGTATGTAGAAATCGCGACACGGTGATCCGCATTGTCGGAAGGAATACTAAACGGTGTGTTGATCTGGAATTCTATACGCAAGTCTTTCTGAACAGCAGTAGCAATGGATTGCTCGTAGTCCAAACCGGCATTGGCATCACCGTTGGCATACGAATATTTCAATTTTTCGTCTTCTCGTCTTGAACCCCTGGTTAGAACGACTTCATCAAGATCCTGGGCAACTTCACGCTTCGAGCTGAAGACCATTTCTTCCTGCGTCTTACTTAAACGATCATACCCGTAGTAATCCGCACCGGTTCCTTTCCCACCACCAGGCCCGGAACCATTGCCGATTCCTTCCATTGCAACTGATTGTGGGTACAACATAATTTTCCGGAACGGACGGTCAATGTAAACCGTTTCGCCGTTGTAGCCCAGATAATTTACCGTATACATTGTTTCTCCGCGTGGAACCACAAACGAAAATCGTCCGCTTGCATCGGTTGAAACACTGGTATTTGGGTCGCTGTTCATCTGGATTTTAGCAAACGCCAGCGGCTCACCCGAAACGGCGTCAATTACTTCTCCATAAACGGTTTCACCGGAATAATTGTAAGTCATTGCCGGACGCGGAATAATTGGCCGGACCGGTGCCGGTGTGTAATAATTCAGGTACCACGGATCAATCGTAGCTTCTTGTGTATTGTCGTAAGGATCGTTGGTTGAAAGAATCAATTGAACCTGATCCCAGTTTTCGCCGGTGTTTTGAGTAACCAATCCTTTGGCTTCCAATAAAACCGGAGCACCAATACCGTTACTTCGCATGTCGTAATACGGTTTCCAGGAAGCATTTGGCGTGATATATGAAAATTCGAAATCGATCTTTCCGGCTGCCGACACATCCAGTTCAACCTGGATCTCGGTATAGTTTTTTACCGGCAAACTTCTACGTGTATTGATCTCCTGTTCCAATTGATTGATGGCACGGATCACGACTTCTATTTCATCTTCCAGTTGCGATTTACGCAGTTGAATCTCCGTGAGCTTGGAGTGAAAAAACGTCGATGCTTCTTTCAGTTCGCTAATTTTTACTGCGACCTGCTGACTGCCCAAATCATTGTTTTTCAACAACAATTGTTCATCATACAACAAAACGGAGTACTCGTCGCGGAGTTTACGTTCCTCCGTTTCGTAGGTTTTTCGCTTGGTATTCATCGCGTCAACATCTTGTTTGGCAATGGCCACTTCGTCAAAATCTTTTCGTGTGCGCACACTCAGAATGGTCGCATTGGAAGAAGATTTCAACTGAATCGAATTCGGATCGACATAATCGGTGAGTTTTTCAAAAACCACCACTTGTTTCCCGCCCGACAGATCAACCGATTTGGTGTGTTTGATCTGGGCGCCGGAAGTAAATACCGTAACCTGGCTGATCGGAGCGTTGATCTTTTTATCGTTTTGCGCCACAGCTGTAAGGGGCAGTAACGCAAGTGTTATCAAAATGAACTTGAACATAATTTCGTGTTTTAGCGAATGATTACTCTAAATAAATGGGTTGTCCGTTGGAGTAATCCACCGTATAATTGAAGAAAAATAACTTGCTTTCGCCTTTGTTGATGTTCATTTTCCAGGTCAGAATTCCCGTTTTTTCATCCAAAAGCGCATTTGAGTACTCGCCTTGTTTCACTTTGATATCGTCATTCACTGAAAGCGGGAAATGGTCTTTTAGGATAAACGGAATGCTGGCTCCGCCATTATTGCGCACCGTGAAATCCCATTGTACTTCATATTTTGTTCTGCTGCCAATGGCGCGTGTTTTGCTTTTTTCCTCGCTGCGTTTGCGATCAACCACCAGTTTTTTGTCTTTTCCTAACGAGAAACTCAACGTGTCTTTGGCCGAATTGACGTTCACATAACTTTTACCGATAAATGTTCCGTCGAAGTAGAGGTTCGATTCTCCGTTGAGCAAGTTGAGTTTTTCCCAACCGGAAATTTGTGCCACCAAATACACGGAAGGATCGAGTTTCGGAACAGTGTGATATTCGTAATTGGCTTTCATTTCGTAGGTTGAAATCGCCACACGATGGTCAGCATTATCCGATGGAATGCTAAATGGTGTGTTGATCTGGAATTCCATACGCAAATCTTTTTCCACGGCAGATGCTACCGGAGTGGAATAGAATTTCTCATTGGCTTCTTCGCCTGAAAGCAGGTAACCCGCTACCGGACCTTTGTTCCTGTTCTTTTTCCGGCCTCCGAATAATCCCGGGGCTCTGCGACTTTCTACATCCATCAATTGCATCGGTGAATTTTTCACATCACCCTCGTAATAAACACCTCCGTAGTCTGCAGAGATATTATTTTCGAAATTAATGTCCTCCATGGCAATCGCCTGCGGATAAAGCATGATTTTGGTAAACGGTGCTTTGATCGGGATGTACTGATTGTCATATCCTAAATAGGAAACCGTAAAAGCCGTTTCATCACGTGGAACAACAAATGAGAATCGGCCGTTGATGTCTGTTGAAACAACGGTATTGGCATTGTTGGCCATTTGGATTTTGGCAAATGAAAGCGGCTCGCCTGTAGTGGCGTCCATTACTTCACCGAAAACGGTTTCTCCCGAAAAATTATAGACCGGGGCAGTTCGTGCGGCGATTGGTTTGCGTGGTGCCGGTGTATAATAATTCAAATACCATGGATCCAACGTCGTTTCGATGGTATTATCATACGGATCGTTCGTTGAAAGTACCAGGTTGATGTTTTTCCAGTCTTCACCGGTATTTTGACTCACCAATCCTTTTGCTTCTAGTAAAACAGGTGCACCAACTCCGTTACTTCGCATGTCGTAATACGGTTTCCAGGAAGCATTCGGGGTGATGTAGGAGAACACAAATTGGGTAGAACCTGCTTTTTCGACATCCAGTTCCACTTCGACTTCCGTGTAGTTTTTTACCGGAAGCCCGCGTCGGGTATTGATTTCCTGTTCTATTTGATTGATTTTGCGGATCACTGTTTCAATTTCGTCTTCCAATTGTGATTTACGGAATTGGATTTCGCTCATTTTGGAATGATAAAACGTCGATGCTTCTTTCAGCTCGGTAATTTTAACCGGCTGCTGCTGACTTCCCAGATCATTGTTTTTCAAAAGTAATTGCTCATCGTACAGCAAGACAGTATACTCGTCGCGGAGCTTACGTTCTTCACTGTCAAGTTTTTTGCGTTTACCATTCAATTCATCCACATCTTTTTTCGCGATAGCAACTTCGTCAAAATTCTTGCGTGTGCGAACACTTAAAATGGTTGCATTTTCAGATGATTTGAGCTGAATGGAATTGGGATCGACAAAATCGGTCAATTTTTCAAACACCACCACTTGTTTTCCTGTAGAAAGGTTAACCTGTTTGGAATGTTCAATTTGCGCACCTGAAGTGAAGACAGTTACTTTTTGAATAGGAGCATTGATCTTTTCTTCTTTTTGGGCCAATCCGCCAAGTGGTATAACCAGCAGCAGCAAGTACTTGAATTGATTCATAAATTGTGCTTAAATAAAAAAACGTACCCAATAGGATACGCTTTAAGATGAAGAACGTTCATTCGTTCCATAAATTTCATTATAATTTTATTGGAAGCGTCAGTTTATCAAGACTGATTTCGTACATATCCATACTACTTTTCTGACCTTGAATTGTAAATCCAGCCATGACCACTTTGTTTAAATCGCGGTAAATTTTAAAGTGCGTGTCGTCATTTACTGTATTTACAGAAATTCCAAGATTTTTAGGTGAAGACCATCCACTTCCTGTATTTTCACACATGTACACATCCAAGCCACCAAGTCCGGTACGGCCGTCTGAACTGAAAAACAAGTAACGTCCGTCCGGTGTAATATAAGGAGTTGTTTCGCGTCCTGTCGTGTTTACACTATCCGAAAGTTGCACGGCAGTTCCCCATTTTTTGCCTTGGCGCTGCACCATGTATATATCCGTTGAGCGTTTGTCACCTTTTCGGTCGGACACAAAATACATCGTATTTCCATCGGCAGTTAAAGTAGCCGAGCCTTCCATGAAAGTTGTGTTAATTGTTTTGTTTGCGATAATTTTCGGCGGTCCCCATTTTCCTTTATTGGTGAAAACAGCTTCGCAGATATCGGAACTTCCGGTTAATTTTTTGGCATCCGTTGCTGTGTTATTGAAAATAACAATCGCCGATAATCCGTCAATAGAAAGGTGCGACATCGCGTCAAAACCGTCGGTATTTAATCGTTCGATATTGTTGGTAACACTATCCCATTGCTGAGTTCCTGCATTCCAAACGGCGCTGTAGATATCTTCGAAATATTCCTGGTCGTCAGGATTTACGCGACCGCCCGTTGTATTTCCTCTACGCGAAGTAAAATACAAACGCTGGCCATCATCACTTAAGATTGGTCCGTATTCGTTGAATCCCGAATTTACTTCCCCACGCATGGCAACACGCTGATTGGAACCAGATTTTTGTTGTTCCTTCACGAATTCGCAATCGGAAATTTTCTTCTCAATGCGCAATTCTTTCACGCGTGTTTTAGGAAGCTCCTTCAATGCCATTTCGTAGTAGATTATAGCTGTGTCAACACTTCCAATGCGGTGATAACTGTTTCCTAAAATGTCGTAAACGTCTTTATCAATATCCGTGCTTCCTTTTGCAACAGCTGCTTCACCATATTGACGTGCATAACCGAAGTTATTAAGTTTATAGTGGCAATAAGCCGTCCAGTAATCGGGTTTCCATGAATTTGGGTCTTTTTGAGCTGCCTCTTTAAAAACAATCAATGCATCACGCACTTTTGCCTCGCGAATGAGTTGTTTTCCCTGATCAATTAATAAAAGAGCTGCTGATTTGTCAACGATACCTGTAATGGTGTCGGGTGGTGTAGCAGGATTTGAAAGTGCCAGTAGTTTTGACCCGAATCCCGCCAAAACCAAGCATAAACTTAGGATAATTTTCATACTTTAATAGTTATCTCTCCTCATTTGGAGTGAACAAAATAACATAAAATATTCTATCAATTGCGTGCAAATGAAGAAAATCAGGTTGTTGTTGATAATTCATTCTTTTCAGCAACGATCAGCTTCGCCTCTTTTAAATTCACCACGTCATCCATGGCAATCGTAGCAGCCACAATCGACCAGATCGGTGCAAAGGCGGCGCACATCCATAAAAAGAGGTTGATAATGAAGTGATAGATAAAAACAAACGGCCCGTTACCTGCAGTCGTTTCACCAAAAGAACTCCAGTCAAACAGCGCTTTTAAATCAACCGGAACCCAGATCATAATGCTGTAAACAGAACCGATTGCAATGGCCAATCCACGGTTTTTACGCGCAAACTGTACACTTTGGTCCACATTCAATCGCAGACGTTCGTTGACGTAATCCATAAACGAGAAGCCGTAGTAAAAGAAACCGATGATGAAAATGAGATAGAATAACGGGCTTTCTTCCGCATCACTCCAGCCAAGCTTGGCGATGAGGTAAACGATCAGGAAAAAGAAATATTCCCACATAATATTGCGGATAGCAATGCGAACACCGCGTTTGACATCATTGATCAATAAACCGAGGTCGAATTTGTATTCATTGCCGGTAAGCGCGAACTCTACTTTTTGCGAAAGATGCGAAAGTAACGGGGATAATAAAATCACAACCAGGTACTTGGCAAAACGCATGAGCAAAATGGCAATCGAAATCTCGATCAGCAACCGGATCATGTACCATACAATATCGTTCATATTGTGGGCACTGGTAGAAGGAACATGCAACTGAATCAAGTGTCCTATCTGGTAAATGCCCAGCATCAATATTGCCGGAATTCCCACATACCAATACATTTTATGTTCGATGATAAATCGAAAAGCTTTGTAAAAAGCACGATAACCGATAAATAAATTTCGCAAAAAACGCATGCTCAAAAATAGGGATTTTGAATGTTGAATGCTGAATGTTTAATTGGAAGTTTCGTAAGAAACCCAATTCTACTTCTTTAAATCAGTTTATCTGAATCTCGTTTTAGAACGAATCCCATTCAACATTCAAAATTCAACATTCACAATTGAAATAAGTTATCTTTGCCTTTTTCAAAATTACCGCTCAGCGGAAAAATACCGGTTATGCAATTAACAGCACTCACAGCAATTAGTCCGATTGACGGACGTTATCGTTCCAAAGCAGCCGAACTGGCGCCTTTTTTCTCAGAATTCGGACTCATTAAATACCGCGTTCTGGTGGAAGTGGAATACTTCATTGCATTGTGCGAATTGGGGCTGGAACCGTTGAAATCGGTGGATCATTCCATTTTCCCGAAAATCAGGGCAATCGTTACCGGTTTTTCAGAAGAAGATGCGCTGGCAATCAAAACCATTGAACGAACCACGAATCATGATGTGAAGGCAGTGGAATATTTCCTGAAAGAAAAAATGCAGGGTCTTGGTTTGGGTGATCAGCTGGAATTTATCCACTTTGGATTGACCTCACAAGACATCAACAATACCGCCATTCCGATTAGTTTGAAAGAAGCAATTGCGGAAGTGATTGTTCCCGAAATAAAAGCGTTGATTGCTCAATTGCGTTCTTTTGCGAATGACTGGTCTGCTATCCCGATGTTGGCACGTACGCATGGCCAGCCGGCTTCTCCAACTATTCTTGGGAAAGAAATCGCGGTGTTCGCAGAGCGTTTGCAATTGCAGCTGGATGATTTGCTGACCATTCCTTATGCAGCTAAATTCGGTGGTGCAACCGGAAATTTTAATGCGCACCACGTGGCTTTTCCGGAAGTGAATTGGGTGCAATTTGCCAACGAATTTGTGAACGACCGCTTGCTGTTGAAACGCAGCCAATTGACCACGCAAATAGAAAATTACGACGAAATAGCACGTTTATTCGACGCGTTAAAGCGCATCAATACAATCGTTTTGGATCTGGACCGCGATATGTGGACTTATATTTCGATGGATTATTTCAAACAGAAACTGAAAGAAGGTGAAGTGGGTTCTTCTGCGATGCCGCACAAAGTAAACCCGATCGATTTTGAAAATTCGGAAGGAAATATCGGAATTGCAAACGCCTTGTACGAACATTTATCGGCCAAATTGCCAGTTTCCCGTTTACAGCGCGATTTGACGGATTCTACCGTTTTGCGTACCATCGGAATGCCGCTTTCACACTCGTTAATTGCCCTTAAAGCAACAGCAAACGGCTTGGGTAAATTGTTGCTCAACCGCGATGCCATTGATGCCGACCTGGAAAATAACTGGGCGGTGGTAGCTGAAGCGATTCAAACCATTCTGCGCAGTATCGGCTTCCCGAAACCTTACGAAGCGTTGAAAGGACTAACCCGTAAGAATGAAAAAGTGACAAAGGAAACCGTTCATGCTTTTCTGGAAACATTGGAGATAAACGATGAAATCCGCGGTCGCTTAAAGCAAATTACTCCGCAGAACTATACCGGAGTTAATTTATTGTAATTCGTACCTTTTTCTTCGATATTCTGGTTATATTGACTAAAATTACGAATGAGCTTGCCACGATTAGTTAGTATACCCATGATCTTGTTTTGCTTGCAATTGCAGGCGCAGGAGTATGTTATTGACTGGGTGCAGAATAGTAAGCGTAATATCAGTCAGGTCGTGGATATATTTCCGCAGAACGGCACCAGTTTCTTTACCTACCAGCTTTCCAATTCTCAGTTTCTCCAGGCACCTAAAGTGACCCGTTATGAAAACGGCGAACCTATTATTACCAAACGCATCGAACAACACATTGAAAACAACATGGTGATGCTGGAAGAATTGGTGGTGTTCAACGGTTCGCTATTGGGATTTCTTTCTGATAAAAAAGATGGTGTAAACAGCCTGTACATGGTGAAGTACGACACGGAAATCGATCCGTTGGGCGAACCTGAAGTGATCACTTCGTATCCCCGGAATAAAGGTTTATCCGGCCGCGGTTTTTTCAATGTACTGACTTCCAAAAACAAGCGGTATTTGTGTGTGGAATATGTGATTCCGGGTAAACGAGATCATTTTGACCGTTACGGTTACAAAGTAATCGATACCGCTTTTAATGTAGTGACAGAAGGTGAATACGAAATACCCTACAATTCCCGGAACGCGAGTGTAGATGTGCGTTATCTCACAGATAATGGCGATTATATATTGGGGATTTCTGTGTATTCTAATGCCACGATCGGTACCTGGAAAGATTACAACGCGCTGGAAAAAACAGTGGTAGTCCATGTGAAAGGCGACAATTTTTCGGAATACGAGCTAAGTATCGAAGACAAGCGTGTGTTTGATATCGGGGTGAACGCGCTCGACTCGATTTTGGTTGTTACCGGCACTTACGGCGAAGAAATGTCTTCGGGTTCGCAGGGTGTTTTTATGATGCGGATCAACCTCGACGAAAAGAAGATCAGGCAGCAGTATTTTGAGTTGTTTCCGCGCGATTTTATGACACAGGATATGACTCCCAATGAAATCGACCGGTTGGAACGCCGCGAAGATCGTGGAAGATTGGGGCCGCAACTCTACAATTATGCCATCAGAAGCATTTACCCGCTGGATGACGGTTCTACCATTGTGGTTGCTGAGCAATTCTATATTTATCAGCAAACAAGCACCGATGCGAGGGGAATTAGTCAAAACGTCAGTCACTACTACTACAATGATATCGTATCGTATAAAATTGATGTAAACGGCAAGTTTAACTGGATGATCCGTATTCCGAAAGAACAGCATTCGGTGAATGATTATGGTTATTACAGTTCGATCAAAAGCTTTGTAAACAACGGAAAACTGGTTTGTTTTTTCAACGACAATATCAATAACTACAATGAGTTTGGTGTGTACGAAGATTTTAACCGCAGCATCAGCTTTCCGGCGCGTAAAAAATCATATACATTGGCTAAATGCGAAGTGGATATTGCTTCCGGCGCAGTGAACCGTGTCTCTTTTAACGATTACAACGAAACGCAGGGTTACGTGATTCCACGTTTATCAACGATTGATTATCCCAACAGGCAAGTGCTGTTTTATGCTCAGGGACGTTTTGATCGCTTCGGAATTTTGCAATATTGATATGTGGCTAAAAAATAAGTGTGATAGATTAAGTCTAGCCACAGATGGCACGGATTTACGCAGATAAACATCAGCTATTTTACAAATATCTCAATGAATGCCAGCATTCATTATCTGTGAACATCTGAGGAATCTGTGGCAAAGTAATTATTAATCTATGGTCGTTTTTTCCGTAGAATATTAATCCACGACAACCCCAAAAACACCATGAACCCGATTACAGCGAAATAAGCAATGTAATCGCCCAGGTACTGGTAAATCGTCTTGCGATCACTTAATTGGATCGTTTCTCTGAAAGCAGCTTCCTTCCACCAACCGGTTTCGCGCACCACATCACCACGTTGATTGATGATTCCTGATTTTCCTGTATTGGCCGAACGAACGATGTATTTCCGGTTTTCAATAGCACGCAATCGCGCGAAGGCGAAATGTTGTTTGTAACCGGGTGTATCTTTCCACCAGCCGTCATTGGTAATAATGGCAATAAAGCCCGCGTCTTGTTTGCATTGACGTCGTAAAAAATCACCGTAAATAGATTCGTAACAGACTACCGGAGCAAACCGGGTGCCGTTGGAACTCATCACTGACGGGCCGTTATCCTGAATTCCTAGCGAACCACTGGAACCACCCAATTCAATACTCATTTGTTCCAATTGCGGAAAGATGTTTGAGAACGGGATTTTTTCCACGCCCAGTACCAGTTTCGACTTGTGGACGATCTCGGGCGTTCTGAATTCTTTGAATAATACGGATGAGTTGTAATACTCTACATATTCATTTCCGCCATCTTCTTTTCGCGAAGCGCGTGAATTTGGATACTCGAAATGACGACGGGTTGTAGCTCCAATCAGGAACGATGCATTGTGCCATTTTGCCCGGCGTTCCATCAGCGAATGGTAAAACGTCAACTGGTGCAATTCACTCTCATCGAACGCATAGTTGGGCGATAAAGCCGTTTCAGGAGCAATAACCAGTTGTGTACGTTTACTTACCGTTTTGTCTGCGGCTGCCAGGATAGCCATTAATTGTTCCTGATCCGATGCACCGCCGAATTTTTCGTTATATGGGTCAATATTCGGTTGAATAACCACGACTTCATACGGCTTTTTTACTTCGGAATAGGTCGTGTAAAGCACCAGTGAAATGAGAACCGGAATCAATAAAAATGCTGCGATTTGAATAAGAAACGGCCGCAAGCTGCCACGTTGTTCACGGTCGATGTATATTTTACGGATAAGGCGATACAACATCAGGTTGATCATTAATACCCAAAGCGTTCCGCCAAATACGCCTGTCCACGAGTACCATTGTACCAAAGCAGGAACGTCAGCAAAAACATTCCCTAATGTGAGCCATGGCCAAGATAATTCCCAGTTGAAGTGCAGAAATTCGAATGAAATCCAGACACTGATGAGAATAGGGGCCGTCCAGTGGTTACCCATACGTTTTTTGATTCGGTGAAAAAGGTAAAACACCAGCGTCATGAGTAAACTGTTGCAGATAAATGCCATGTAAGCGCCATCAGGATCGGCATTGTAGATCCACCAGGTAGTTCCGAGATTGTAAATCAAAAAGGTAATGTAAGCCTGTGGCAACAGGTTAAATGATCGCCTGTTGGCGTAGGTGGATTCAAGGAGTAAAAGCGGAATCCATGCCACAAAAGCCAACGGAAAAGCGCTTCCGGTGTACGGAAATGAAATCACCATAAGGATTCCCGAAAAAATCGCCAGGCACCAGCGAAAATAGCGTTGTTGCAATAAACGGACTAACATGGAATCAAAAATACGATAAAACAATTTGGAATTGTCGATGCTTTGGTTAGTGACTAATATAAAGTTATTGGATCAATTACCTCAGATAGGAAAGAAAACGATTTATGATTTCAGTTTGGCCACAGATGACGCGGATTTGCATAGATAAATATCCGGTTTTCATAACTAGTACAACGATGAATGCATGCATTCATCATCTGTGAACATCTGCATCTGTGGCAAATAAGTGACTGTTAAGAATCTAAAACATTATTAGCCCTGGATGTTTGTTCTTTTGATAACAGTAATATGGACGATGCCTTATGGATTTTAAGCCCACGTAATATTGCAAATTTACGGGTCAAATCATCCACGTGAATTTGCAATATTACGTGGACAGTTTTTTCATACAAAAGCCGGTTTCCCTGATATTATCCGTTCTAATAACCCCACAAAAAAAAGCGCTCTTCCACCTTAGGCAGAAGAGCGCTTTTACTATTTCCGTTGCAATCTTTTATTTAAAGATCACAGTCATTTCTACACGACGGTTACGCTGACGTCCTTCAGCTGTTTCGTTCGGCGCAATTGGTTGCGTTTCTCCGAAGTAGATAGCATTGAGGCGTTTCGCATTTACACCTTTTTTCACGAGGTAAGCTTTCACAGCTTCCGCACGTTTTTTGGAAAGCACCATGTTTTTCGCGTCATCACCTACGTTATCTGTATGTCCTGCAATTTGTAACCTCCAGTCTGTTTTCTTAAGAAGGAGTTTAGCCAAGGCATCCAATGAAGCGTAAGAAGAAGTTTGGATGATCGCGTTACCACTACCAAACTCTAAGTTCTCAAACGCTGTGTTGATGATTTCCTGCTCAGCTTCCTCAATTTTAGGACAACCTTTGTTTTCAATTACTCCTTTAACTGTAGGACACTGATCTTCATTGTCAGTAATACCATCGCCGTCAGTATCCTGGTAAGGACAACCTTTATTGGCAATCGGACCGGCAACATCAGGACAAGCATCTTCGATGTCTTTCAAACCATCTCCGTCTTTATCTGCAAACGGACATCCTTGATTCTCTTTCGGCCCGTATTCAGTTGGACAATTATCTTCAAAATCGAAGATTCCGTCACCATCCGTATCAGGGCAACCTTTGAATACAATCGGACCAGGTACAGTAGGACAATTGTCCTCAGAATCTTTTAATCCGTCACCATCTGTATCAGGACAACCGTTAAATGCAGCAATACCTGCAACATCCGGACAATCATCTTTCGGATCAACAATACTGTCGTTATCCGTATCAGGACAACCTTTGAAGTAAGCTAAACCAGCAAGATCCGGACATTCGTCGTCTTTGTCGATGATTTTGTCACCATCTCTGTCCGGACAACCTTTAAATTCAGCCAATCCCGGAGTCTCAGGACAAATATCTTCCGAGTCAGGAATTCCATCCCCATCCGTATCAGGACATCCTTTGAATGCCCAAACACCAGGAATATCAATACAATTGTCTGCTTTGTCAGAAACTTTATCCAAATCGCGGTCATTCGGTGCAGTATACAAAATCGGAACGCGTAAACCTGCGTAGAATTCAGTGCCGTTTACTTTCCCATTCGCAAATAATGAGCGGAAATCAACTACACCGATAGTGAGTGGTCCAAGCCTTGTGGCTACGCCTGCTTTCCAGCCCGAATATTTATTCACGGAAATCGGAACATGTAATCCGAACCATGCGTAGTCGAAACTTGGAGTGAACACAAACTGGTTTGGAACGTGAACTCGTGATGTTCCGTTTTTACTCATTACACTGATCATTCCGGTTGCGTTAACGTAGAACCATTTCCAGATGTGGTAGTCCAACTGCAAGCTAATTGCAGCCGGCGTTTTCATGCGGTAAGTTTCACCGGAATCTTCATTGGCTGACCATCCCGGATCGTTGGTGATCAAACTGTCAATGATGGAATCAAAACTTGCAAAATCGGTTGCCTTGTCGAAAATACGCAAGTCTAATGTTGTTGTATTTACACTAAAGTCACGGCTCAAACCACCTTTGGTAAATTTCATGGCCCCTAGGTCAACAAGTGACGCACCTGCACGAAGTGTATACTTCTCCTGGTCCTGACGCCAGATGTCGGTTTCGCCGTCCATGTCGTATTTGAAGTCTTTGTAATTCGGTCGCCATTCGTAAACAACCCCCAAATCGATACCAACTCCCAATTTGGAAGCAGATTTAAACGGACTGAAACTTCCTTGATCATTTACCAAATCATCCAAACTGCTGGAATAGCCGTATTCGACATTCCCAACCAAGGTAGTGGCTGTATCTTTGTTCAATAACTCATAATCAAGGTTATCCGTGTATGCATACACAGATGCCAACCCTTGAAGGATTTTCAAACGACCACCCACTTTGAAAAAGTGTTCACCCTGATCTGAAACAACCTGGCTGTAGTTAATGCCGTATTCGTTCCAGGCCATCATGTTGGCATTGAGCAATTTGTCGTTAAGTTTTAGATTCCACAAAGCAGCATAATCCAGACCGTTTTCAGCCAGTTTACTCAACTTCGGGTCAATGTCATCGATGTTGGTAATCATACGTGATTTCATCGAAAACCCAACAGCAATCGTCGGTTTAATATGAAATGCGAAATTAAGTACATCTACCTGTGTAGCGATATAAATCCCGCGCACCTTAGCATTCGGATCGTTGTAATCGTCGAAATCCATTACATAACGGTCTGCAAAGGTAGAATCGGGGCTGATCCATGATGTGTCCGTTGTAAATGATTTTTTCCACCACTTGGGCATATCCTTCGTGTCGAAATACTTGGCATTGTTCCACGCAGCAATATTCGCGCTCCCAAGATTAAGATCGAACTTGAATCGACCGTCTACAAAGCTGGCCGGCTGGTTGTCCAATGCCATGATACCCGCATAGTTGCTGCTATGCACACCCAAATAGTTCTGGGCATTGACGGATAAATGACACAAGGTTAGTAATGCCGCTGAAAGCAGCAAGCGTACTTGTTTCTTCATAGTGTAGTTTTAATTGTCTATTGGGTAGCGAACCAGGTAATTGTTTGATTGAGAAATCAGCATAAGTGAACCGTCAGAAAGCCGGTGTAGTGTGCTTATGTTGCTTCCGTCAAACGATTCCTCTGAAATCAACTGACCGTTTAATGCGTAAATATAATTTTTATTTGCGATTCCGTCTAATAAGGTGATAATTGATTTGCCGCCTATGGTAGTTTGAATCGAAGCGCTGGAAATATCGTTAAAGCTCGGAGTAACGCTTCCCAGCACTTTATTGTCAGTTGTCACAAAGCTTATTTTGGACGCACTTTTCACAATGATAATCTGTTGTTTTCCGTTTGTTATTACTTCCTTAATCATAACGGCTTTACCTCCGGAAAGGTTCGACACAGCTCCTTTGTGGTTAATGGCGATCAATTGACCTTGTTTTATCCCAACGAACAAAGCGCCGTTTGCGGTTTTAACACCCCATAAATCACCTTCGGGAAGTTCAAATTCATTGAGTTTGCGCTTTCGGTCGATGGAAAGATTAATGCCTTTGGTTTTCCCGGCGATGGTTGCTGTGAGTTCACCGGCATTTGACCAAACGATAAATGAATTTTTGCGTGGAGCAAACGGAAGTTTGACCGTCGATTTTTGAGCACCCGCCCGGGTTAAAACAGTCAATTGCTGTTCACTTGCCACAGCCAGGTAATCGGCTCCTTTCCAGGTATAGGAAACGGCTTCGGTCACCGGAGTTACAGCAAGTTTTACCGGATTACCGTTTGCATCATTTCCACCGCGATTTACCTGGTGAATTTCGCTGGTGGTTGTGATAAGCAGTTCGTTTCCTGCAGAAAGCCCGACTTTGCCAATGATTGTTCCCGAAATGGTCTTTTTCCATTTTTCCTCGTCTCCGTTGATTCCATAAAGCACATTTTGTTTCGACAGAACGAACATAAAATCGGTTCCCTGGATCGGGATGAGTTGGGAAATGCCGCCATCTATCCGAACGCTGGCTGTTGTTTCTTCTTCTTCAATTTCTTCCGGTTCGGCAACTTTTCCGCCCAATTGCTGAACAACGGTGTGCTTGGAATGTTCCAGCAAACTGAAACTGCGGTGCTCGGCAGCGTTGATCTTGCGGTAACTCACGCGTTTGGGAGCTTTTTCGAATAAACGGATTCTTAGTTCCTGGTCCTGTGAGAGTGTAGCTCCCGTTTCGTAAGCGCCAATAATAGCATCAATGGCTTGCTGGTTGGTGGCAATAAAAACCCGATTGTTAAAGACTTCGACATACCAGTTTTTAGCTGAAAGCAATTGATCCGGGAGTGAAACATTCTGAATAAAAGCTTTGTTTTTGTCAGGAGAAACACTGTTTTCGTCCAGTGAATTTCCCAGGATGGCGATTGGATCCTGGCCGGAAATACAATCGGTGACAATACAGGTTTTGTTGTTGAAACGAATGATCATCGCTCCGGTTTGAATCCATTCAAACAACGGACTTTTTGCACCGCCGGTGGATCGCAGGTATTCCTTTTCAAAAAACTCGAATTCGGAAAATTTAGCCGGAATAATATCCTGGAACGTTTCCTGATCATCTGTAATTGCATGCACCGAAGAAGCGTTTTCAGAGATATAACTGATTTCCGAGACACTGTTCCTATACGCATTTTCAATTACTGCGATTCCGTTTTTCCACTCAACGAGCGTCGCGGAACTTTTTTTGTCGACGTATTGCCACTGAACGGTTGATTCGCCGGGAGAAAAATTATCTGATTTGGTGATCAACAGGTATTCTTTGTTGTAAAGCACATGCCAGCCATTGGAAAGACTGATCGATTTAGCTGATTCAACCGTAGTGGAAATCGCCATGGAGGCAAAGTAGCGATCAATTAATTCAATGGTCCATGGCTTGCTGCGTTCCAGTAATACAACCGGGCGTGAAGAGGAAAAGTAAAAGTGCTGGACTCGTTCGGTATGCGTTAAAAGCGCGGCATAGAATTCATTTTTTGCCAAAAATTCGAATGCCGGGTCGGTATAATCGGGTTCGAGCGGTTTGTGTACGATCACAACCGATTCGTCGGCTTTCCCGAAAACGGTTTCAGGAGTGAGGCGATCTCCAAGTGATGAAAGGTTGATGCAGACGTAACCAATCCAAAGCAGGGATATTATACCAAGTACACTTAAAATTGTTTTTCCCACAACCGTTAATTTACTTTCAAAAATAAGGTTCATCCGGTGCGCTTTGCCGGAAATATTGAGAAGTAGTTAACAGTGGTGTGTTTAATCCAACTGAAGCATTAATTGCTCACTTCCCAGTAAATTAAATGTCTGGCGGTGATGCTCGCAGGAGCCGAATTCCTGGATGGCTTTGCGGTGAGAAACGGTCGGATAACCCTTGTTTTCGATCCATTGATACATCGGAAATTGCTCGTGAAGCCGTTCCATGTATTCATCACGATAAGTTTTTGCGAGTATTGATGCAGCTGCAATAGACTGATAAATTTCGTCACCTTTGATAATTGCATGGGCGGTAAAGCTTCCGTTTTTCAATAGATGATTACCATCTATGAGTAATTCATGTGGCATTGGTTGTAATTCTGCAGCTGCGCGATACATGGCTGTAAGGCTGGCTTGTAAAATGTTGATGGACTCGATTTCCCGTTCCGAAACGAAACACACCTGGTAACTGATTGCCACTTCTTCAATGATCGGGCGAAGCAAATCACGTTGTTTTGTTGTTAGTTTTTTGGAATCATTTAAAAGAGGATGTGAAAAACCGGAAGGCAAAATAACGGCTGCTGCAACTACCGGGCCGGCCAAACAGCCTCTGCCAGCTTCGTCACAGCCAGCTTCAACGATTCCCGGAGTCCTGAACGGTAATAATTCTGCCATGGACAAATATTGGCAAAATTCTTGTATCTTTCAACCTCGAAACAACTTTCTTAAACACATTTACGTTTAAGAGTAAAAGAAACCAGGATTATGAAAAAGATATTACTTGCATTGGTAGTGATGTTGGCAACGTTTGCAGCATCTGCGCAAAAATCGGCGGCACTTTCTGCTAAAGCGCTTGAATCCGGAAAATCAACCGGTACGTATGTTTTTGTAATGCCTTCCGATCTCACTACCGCACAGGTTGATGAAGTGAAAGGTTACTACAAACAATACTTCACTGTAAATTACAATCAGGTAAAGCACGAAGCAACGTTGGTATTGCTTGAGGATAAAGAAATGAACAAGCGCGTTATCCTGCGTTTTTTGTCAGCAGTTGGAACACGTACGGTGAATGTTGACGGTACGGAGAAAACATTGGAAGAATTTTTCGATAACGATTTGAAATAATCGGTTAGATAGAACCTTAAGTAAGGCCCGGACGTTAAAATGTCCGGGCTTTTTTGTTTGTATCGGATTTCCGATTGATGCAGAACTACTCAGATTTTTATGTGTACGGACCGATCAGCTACTTTCTACAAGAGTTGTTGGTTACTCAAAGGGCTAATAACCGCACTGTTCGATTAATCCATTTGTCTGCCCCGTAGGGACAAAACATTTTAGATATAACATCGACAAGATACAGTTACCCAATAGGGGTAAGACATTTATAGTTTATGATTGTCCTACCCCTATGGGGTAGATATGGAGAGGTGTCTGTTGTGTTACGATATTTCGTCCCTACGGGACAGTACGTAAGTATCAATGATCCTGACAAGGATAAGTAATCAATGAACTATATCTGTGTCGTGAAATTATATCGGATGAAAATTGAACACAAAAAAAGGGCCCGCTGTATGCGAGCCCTTCTGTATCAAAAATCGATTTTATTATTGTTTCGCAACCGAAGAAACGATTGTTCGTTCAGTTGTTTGGATCACTACTTTGTAGATTCCTTTCGCCAAATGACGCATGTCTGTTGTAAAGACATTGTCAGATTTGGTCAATTCGGTAATGAATCGGCCTGAAGCATCCAATAGGGAAACTTTCGTAATGGTTCCTTTAGTCGCTTCGATAGCTAAGAAATCAACTACCGGATTCGGGTAGATAACCACGCCGTAGTCAGCCAATTCAGAAATTCCTGTCACATCTTCTCCTACAGTAACACTGCTTGAAGTAACGAAACAACCGTTTGCATCTGTAATGGTAACGTTGTAATCACCAGGAGATAATCCTGTAGCAGGATTTGTTGTACTACCGTCACTCCACAAATATGAGTAAGGAGCTGTTCCACCAGCTGGCGTTGCAGTAGCTGTTCCGTCATTACAGTTCGGGCATGTTTCGTCTGTAGCCGTAGCTGAAGTTGTAAGTACAGCCGGCTCTGAAATAGTCAAATTGACCACAGTTGCCTGACAAAATGCAGAGTCAGTAATAGTTACCGAATAAGTACCCGCTACAGCTGTAAGCGTTTGGTTCATAGAACCGTCAGACCATATAATGTCATAGCTTGGAGTTCCTCCCTGGATATCGATAGCAATGCTTCCGGTTCCACCGTTACACAAAGCGTCAATGATTGTATCCATGGTTGCAGTCGGTGCATTCGGATTAGAGATCACAACCGAATCGGTGAAACTACAGTAACCATTATCCATTGTATAGGTGTAAACACCTGCTGGTAAACCTGAGATAGAATCGTTTGTTGAATTGTCTTCCCAAAGTACGGTATACCCCGGATCAAGACTTAAAACAGCAGTACCGTCACTTTGATTGCAACCGGCTTGTGTTGAATTTGCAAGCGAGCCGCCTGTTTCACCTACACACAAGTTAAAGTTTGGCCAGATAGCAAATGGTTTAGCAAAACCTGCACCAAATGATTCAACCGGAGAGAAAACCCCTGCGCCGTTCGGATTAGTAGGCCATGTAACATACATACTATTTGGAGTATAGATGGTGTTTGTATTTCCTAAAGTGAGAGTAGAATCAAATTCAATTGCGAAGAACGCATATTTTCCTGCCGGGAAATTCAGAATACCACTGCTGATCGGCATTGTATACAAACGAGCTGAGTCATCAGGATAAGCCAATGTATCCGTCAATGCAAAAAGGGTTGTAGGAACGCCAGCTCCATCCGTGTTATAGATAGCACAGGCAATAGGCTCACCGGTATAACCTGCTGTCATATACGCAGAAACGGATTCTACATCAACTGCTGTTTCAAAATTAAATGTCTGCCCAACCAAGCCACCGTTTCCGGCACCAATACCGAGACTTCCGACTACAGTACCATCATCACGACGCATCAAATACGGATCAACAACAAGGCTGATCGGGTCCATAACTGTATCGTTGGCTGTTTCTTGATCTGCTGTAGTCATAATCGGGTAGAACTTAAACGTATAAGTCCCGTCTACCGTAGCAGCGTAGTTGATTGTTGCAGCAAGTGTTGCAGCAGAAGCAAGGGAAGGAGTCGCTGCACTTTGTACGTCATCAATCTCGGTTCCGTTCACAAATACTTTGCAGCCCAGCTGAACATTCGTTGCGGCAAGGTTTCCCTGGTTAAAAATACTTCCTTTTAATAGGATATTCTGTGCAGTTGTAAGCTGATCAGCGGGAGCTACAGTGTATTCACTATGACTTACACTTCCGTTTACCACTTGCAGATCGTTGTCTACTATGACCCGAACAACTACATCGTCGATCAACAACAGGAATTTATCCGTGGAATTATTTCTGAAACCGATGTACACAGTTTGCCCTGCATAGGCTGCAAGTGAAACCTGATGAGCAGTCCAGGTTGTATTTTCAGCAGCGGTACTAAAGATAACCGTTGAATTGGTGATTTGATTCCCGATAACACCTGTTCCGCCGGTTGGCACGGTAGGATCAACCATAACACGGACTTCATAACCATCACGATACAATGGATCATACGTTACAGCATTCCAATCCAAAAAGGTATTAGGTTGTATAGCAACAGCAGGTGTCCACATCCAGTCATCAGCTGTACCGGCTGGAGTATACCATGATGTACTGAAAGCAGCAGAGTCCGCAACGCTAAAGTTAAAGTCTTCACGACGTTCCCACGGTTCGTTTACGTAAGAAACGTTTGCTGACGGAGTTCCATTGTCCACATTGCGTAATAACCATCCCGGAGCAAAAGTGTATGTACCTGCACCACCGGCAGTAGGGCCACTTATTCCATCAAAGTCTTCACTAAAGATCGTTTGTGCTTTTGCCGACAAAACAGTCACCAAAGCAATAGAAAAGAGTATTAGTTTTTTCATAAAGTAGTGTAAATTTTAAGCAAATGTATGACATATAAGATTCCTATCAAAATTCATTCATCGAACTTTTGAGATAATTCATCTGCTGGTGGCGTTTATTCAGAAACAAAAAAAGGCACCCCTTGGAGTGCCTTTGAGAATATATCGTTTTAGTTAAAGTGTATAAACGTTTGCTGCAATTAGTTGTTGTGCAATTTCCTGGCGCATGGTTTTCGGATTGATCGGATTGGTTTTCGTAAATCGTTTTAACCCGGTAAGCATCATCCGTGCTTCGTCACCTTCGGCAAATGACAAGATAGCGTCTTTTCCTGCTTTGGCGATGCGATCTGCCGTATCGTAGAAATACGTTTTGGCAATGGCTATTTGAACACTCGCGGCAGCTTCACCTTTTTCGGCTATGAGCTTTTCAACGCGTAATAAAACCGATTCGGCCTGATAGGTCCAGCAAATCAGATCTGCCACGTTCATCAATACTTCCTGTTCTTTTGAAAGCGTTTGCATCAGTTTTTGTACTGCAGATCCTGCCACCATCAAAATGGTTTTTTTGAATCCGCTCAATGCTTGTCTTTCTGCGGCTAAAGCGCCTTCGGGAAGTTCTGTCATTTCAGGAATACTCATGAGTTCTCCTGCTATTTTCATAGCCGGCCCCATCAAATCCAATTCACCTTTCATGGCTCTACGCAGCAACATATCTACGATCAGCATGCGGTTGATTTCGTTTGTTCCTTCGAAAATACGGTTGATGCGTGAGTCGCGGTAAGAACGTTCCACCGGCGATTCTGCTGAATAACCCATCCCTCCATAAATTTGAACGGCCTCATCAGCAACATAATCGAGGCATTCAGATCCTGCGACTTTAATAATAGCGCACTCGGCGGCAAATTCTTCAATACCTTTTAACGTAGCGGGACCTTTTTCCATTCCGCCTGCAATGAGCGCAGCTATGGCATCGTCAATATTTTGTCCGGCCCTGTACAGAGCAGATTCCATTACGTAAATACGAATGGCCTGTTCAGCGAGTTTGTAGCGAATAGCGCCGTATTTTGAAATCGACCGGCCGAATTGTTCGCGTTCATTGGCATAGCCGATGCTATCATTGATCGTTTGTTTAGAGCCGCCTAAAACACCTGCGCCCAATTTAATTCGACCGATATTAAGAATATTCAGTGCGATTTTAAATCCGTTTTCGCGCTCCGAAAGCATATTTTCTGCCGGAACTTTTACGTTGTTGAAGAAAATCTGGCGAGTCGAAGAACCTTTGATTCCCATTTTCTTTTCCTCGGGATTCAGGCTGATTCCTTCACTTTTGGCTTCTACCAGGAAAGCGGTCAGGTTTTTATCATCACCGATTTTGGCAAAAACAGTCAGTAAATCTGCAAAGCCGCCATTGGTGATCCACATTTTTTGTCCTTCCAATGTATAATAAGTGCCGTCGGCTGAAAGTGTGGCTTTTGTTTTTCCGGAGTTGGCATCCGAACCTGCACTTGGTTCTGTGAGGCAATAAGCAGCTTTCCATTCACCCGAAGCCAATTTGGGAATGTATTTTTCCTTTTGCGCTTCATTTCCGTAATAAAGCAGGGGCAACGTTCCGATTCCGGTGTGCGCACCATAAGCAACAGAAAATGAATGTCCTTTTCCCAAATGTTCGGTAGCCAGTAGCGACGTTTTAAAGTCAACACCCATTCCGCCCAATTCTACCGGAACAGACATGCCTAAAACGCCTAATTCTCCCGCTTTTTCGAGTAATGAAGGCATCAATCCTTCTTCCATTTTATCAATGCGTTCCAGAACAGGTGTGATTTCCTGCAGAATAAATTCATCGCAGGTTTGCGCAATCATTTGCTGTTCTTCCGACCATTCTTCTGGTGTAAAAATGTCCTGATGAGCGACGTCTCTGATGATAAATTCGCCTCCTTTAATTGGTGTTGACATAATCGAATCTATTTATGTGTTTCAAACTTACATGTTAAAGTTACTCAAAAAGATATTACTATGCAAGCATAATAATATTATTCTTTTTAATTTTACAGAATCTCCTTCTTAGGCATTGATTTATAAGTAGCAAAGTACGAAATGGTGGTTTGTCTCACATTCAGGAATTGAAAATCCTGCAGACTTTTGAGTGAAATGGCATCTTAATGATACTTGACTGTTAAAAACAATAATGAATTTAAAGAGAAAATAAAGCCATTTAACGATAAATATCAACAATTTATCGAATGAATGAATAAAAGTTCTATTTTCGGTAAAACACTAGCAACATGGCAACTACCAACATCGTTTCTACACTGCAACGATTGATTTCCGGAATTGAGGAGAGTATTGTTATCTTTAACGAGAAGGGAGTTATTCTTCATGCTTCGGATCGTTTGTGTGAGTTACTAATGCAAAAAGAACTCGAAGGCCGATCAATTTTTGAGTTTATAGAAGGGAAATCGGATTCGGTAAAAATGTGGCTGGAAAACTTGACGCACGCTCATTTTAAAGATGTGAAAGTTAAAATGATCCGAAATGAAAGTACATTCCCAGCTCGTTTACGCATGGCAGCCTGGTCGGTGAATGATGGTGGTTTTGTAGTGATGGCTTCTATTGTTGACGGTACATTTATCGAGCGAAAAAAACGTGATTTACTGCGAAAGACGATTACGATCGAACACCTTTCAAAATCACGGAAGATCAGGAACGGAAAACTGAATGAGGCGATTTATGAGATTTTGGAGATGTCATCAAAAGCCATGCGGGTAGAACGGGTGAATGCCTGGTTGTTTGATGACACAGCTACTGTAATCAATTGTATCGGTAATTACGATGCATCGGTTCCGGGATTGGTAGCCCAGGAAAGTCTTCCGAGAATCGATATGCCTAATTATTTCAAGCTGTTTGAAACGGAAAAGATCATTTTGTCTACCCGTTCCCAAGAGTCGGAAATGACCAAAGAGTTGATGGAATCGTACCTGATTCCCAATGAAATATTTGCCATGATGGATGTTCCGTTGCGGATCGAGGGGGAAATAATCGGGGTGATTTGTTTTGAGCAAGTGAAAAAACACCGCGACTGGACGTTGCAGGACCAGAAATTTGGATTGATTGCAGCGCAAATGGTTTCGTTATCGGTGGAAACCCATAAACGTAAACTCGCGCAGCAGGAATTGGAACGAGCGCTTCGTCAGCAACAGCGGTTGATGGTAGAGACGAATCACCGGATCAAGAATAATCTGGCAATTACGACCAGTTTGATGCGGATGCAAGCCGATAAATGCAAGGATGATTTTCACCGCAGCCTGATTCTGGATGCTGCAAACAGGGTCAATTCCATTGCGGCACTGCATCAGTTACTTTCCGATTCTGAAAATCAACACCGTGTTCATTTTGCAGCTTATGCGAAACAGCTGGTTCAAGGTCTTCGTGAATCGTTGTCTAATCCAAGTAAGCCGATTCAGCTGGTGACAACGATAAAAGACTGCGAGATCTCCAGTTCATTGGCGATTACCTTAGGGTTGATCATCAACGAAACGGTTACCAATTCCTTCAAGCATGCGTTCAGTGATCAACGTGTGGGCATGGTGCGCGTGGATATGGAATTGAATGGCCCGATGGCCCGTCTGACAATTTCAGATACAGGTAAAGGGTTTTCGTTATCCGAAGCGCATGGCCAGGGATTTGAAATCATAGAAGGATTGGCGCAGCACATTGATGCCAAAATGACCACTTCAACCGAAGCCGGATCAATAATCACGTTGGATTTTCGCTTGCGGTAACAAATTTTATTACTTCAACAACTCAATCACGCCCGCAGCACCTTGTCCGGTTCCAACACACATGGTGACCACTCCGTACTTTTGATTTCTTCTTCGCAATTCGTTCATGATCTGAACTGTCAGTTTCGCGCCTGTGCATCCGAGCGGATGTCCGAGTGCAATTGCTCCACCGTTGACATTCACTAATTCAGGATTCAAGCCTGTTTCACGAATCACAGCCAATGATTGCGATGCAAAAGCTTCGTTCAATTCGAACAGGTTGATGTCGTTCAAGGTCAAACCTGCTGCTTTGATCGCTTTCGGAATAGCTTCCACCGGACCAATTCCCATAATGCGCGGTTCAACTCCGACCACAGAATAACTCATCAATCGTGCTATTGGTTCGATGTTGAGTTCTTTGATCATTTTCTCCGACATTACCATTACGAAAGCGGCGCCGTCTGAAGTTTGGGACGAATTTCCGGCTGTTACTGATCCATCTGCTGCAAATACCGGTCGAAGTTTTCCGAGTCCTTCGAGTGTCGAAGTGCGCGGACCTTCATCTGTATCTACGATTGCTTTTTTTACCTGTCGTTTTTCCTGTTCATCGAGGAAAATATTTTCTACTTCGATGGGAACAATATCATCTTTGAAACGTCCGGCTGCAATAGCCGCCAACGCTTTTTCGTTGGAATGGATCGCGAAAGTATCCTGTTCTTCACGGCTAACGCCGTATTGTTTTGCAACGGCTTCGGCTGTCAACCCCATTCCCCAATACCAGGTCGGATTTTCTTTCCCGGTTTTTGGATTTGGCACAATGCGCCAGCCTCCCATTGCCATCACCGACATCGATTCCACACCTCCTGCAATAATACAATCGGCCATTCCGGCTTCGATCTTTGCCTGCGCGATAGCAATGGTTTCCAATCCGGAAGAACAATAACGATTCACCGTCATTCCGGGAACTTTGTCGGTTTTTAATCCCATTAGTGAGATCATTCTTCCCACATTCAGTCCTTGTTCTGCTTCTGGTGTTGCATTTCCGACAATAACGTCATCCACGCGATCTTTATCAACCTGTGGAACGGCTTGCATTAAGTGTTCGATTACACGTGCGGCCAAATCGTCGGGTCTGTAAAACCTAAATCCGCCTTTCCCTGCTTTTCCTACTGCCGATCTGAATCCGGCTACGATATATGCTTTGTTCATGTTTCTTTTTTTTAGACTTGAGACTGAAAGACTGTAGACCTGTCTTTAGTCTTCTGTCTTTGGTTTTAATTCCTCAAAATCTTCCCACTTTTCACCAAACTCTCCAATCGTTCCAACGTTTTTCGCTGCATGCACAGTTCCACAAATGCCTTTCGTTCCAAATCGAGTAAATATTGTTCGGAAACAGTCGTGTTCTGACTCAAATCACCGCCACACATTACCCAGCCGAGTTTTTCCGAAATCACACCGTCGTGTTCCGACATATAATGGCCTGACATCATTGAATTGGCTCCGACATAAATAATTCCAAGGCCTTCCTGACCTAAAACAGTCACGTTTTTGTCGCGTTTCGGAGCGATGTAGCCGGCTTCTGCCAATTGTAAACATGCTTCTTTGGCTCGTGTAAGCTGGTATTCTCTGCTAATTACGATTTCATCGATTCCTTTACGCAAGTAGCCCAATTCAAAGGCTTCCTGGGCAGAAGTTGATACTTTGGCCTGACCGATGGTGAGAAAACGTTCCCGCAGACGGTTGATCTTGATATCACCATCTTTCAATTCGTCGGACAATCGTTTGGCAAATTCTTTCGAACCGCCACCGCCGGGAATCAATCCAACGCCAAATTCCACCAAGCCCATGTATAATTCTGCGTGAGCGACCACTTTATCGGCGTGCATCGATAATTCGCAACCGCCACCGAGGGTCATATTGTGCGGAGCTACAACTACCGGAATATTGCAGTAACGAACACGCATCATCGTGTCCTGGAAGGCTTTCACCGCGAAGTTCAGTTCATCAAATTCCTGCTCAACTGCCATCATGAAGATCATTCCCACATTGGCACCGGCCGAGAAATTGCCACCGGTATTGGAAATCACCAAACCTTTGTAATCTTTTTCAGCCAATTCAATCGATTTATTGATCCCTTCGATTACGCCACCGCCAATAGTGTTCATTTTAGTATGGAATTCAAGATTCAGGATTCCGTCTCCCAAATCAATGAGAGTTACATCAGTATTGCCCCAGACTTTTCCGGAAGCACGATATGTTTCCAATTGGATCAATTCTTCGGTTCCCGGAATAACACGGTAATTTTTATCGATTTGACTGTAATAGTACTTTTTACCGTTTTCAACTTTGTAAAATGAAGTAAAACCGGCTGTTTCCATTTCAGAAACCCAGGTAGGAAATTTTTTTCTTTTCTTAGCGACCAATTGTTTTCCGGCTTCAAAACCAATGATGTCCCAGGTTTCAAACGGACCTAATTCCCAACCGAAACCGGCCTTGATAGCATCGTCGATTTTATAGAGATCATCGGCAATTTCGGGAATTCGATTACTGACATATGCAAATAAACCGCCAAAAATGGAACGGTAAAATTCGCCTGCTTTGTCCATGCCAGCGAACAACATTTTGGTGCGTTGCTTGAGATCGTCGATCGATTTTGTCATTTCCAGTGTTGGGAAAGACGCTTTTTTGGCCGGACCGTATTCCATTGTTTTCAGGTCAAGCGAAAGAATTTCTTTTTTACCTTCTGCCGAAACGGCTTTTTTGTAAAATCCCTGTTTGGTTTTCGATCCCAGCCATTTATTGTCGAGCATAGTTTGGATAAAACCCGGAAGCTCAAACATCGCACGTTCTTCGTCATCCGGACAATTGGCTTTTAATCCGTTGGCGACCATGGCAAGTGTATCCAATCCAACAACATCGCAGGTGCGGAAAGTTGCCGATTTCGGCCTTCCGAGTACTGGTCCAGTGAGTTTATCTACCTCATCGATTGTCAGGTCCATTTCCTCAACAGCGTGGAAAAGCGACATAATGCTGTAAACTCCCACTCGATTGGCGATAAACGCGGGTGTATCTTTACAAAGCACGGTCTTTTTCCCTAGAAATTTACTGCCGAATTGCATGTAGAAATCGACCACTTCCGGTAACGTTTTCGCAGTCGGAATAATTTCCAGTAACGGAAGATAGCGGGGCGGATTAAAGAAGTGCGTTCCGGCAAAATGCGTTTTAAAATCATCACTTCTCCCTTCCAGCATCAGGTGAATTGGAATTCCTGAAGTATTGGTGGAAATCAAGGTTCCCGGTTTTCGGAATTGTTCGACTTGCGCAAAAACCTGCTGCTTGATGTCGAGTCGTTCGACAACGGCTTCCATTACCCAATCCGCTTCGGCAATTTTAGACATGTCGTCAGAAAAATTACCCGTTGAAATACGTTTCGCAAACGATTTCGAATAAATCGGGGAAGGATTGCTGCTGAGCGCTGTTTGCAAAGCTTCGTTCACAATGCGGTTGCGTATCTGTGGTGAATCAAGCGTAAGTTTGCTCTTTTCTTCGGCCGGAGTCAGTTCCTTCGGCACTATATCGAGCAATAAAACTTCGATACCGATATTGGCGAAGTGGCAGGCAATGCGCGAACCCATAACTCCTGAGCCAAGAATGGCAACTTTTCGAATATACCTGGTCATAATGCTGTGTTTTTAAATCTCTGTATTTGGTTCCGATAATTCTTCATCCACAATTTTTTGGACTTCCTGAATTACTGATTGAAAAATAGCGAAATGTTCTTTTGGAATGCGGCTTTCGACCTTTTTGTTGAAGTCAAAGATCACGTCACGAGCAACGTAACGGGCATCGAGCCCTGTTTCAGTGAGGAAAATACGTACAACGCGCTTGTCGGTTTTGTCTTCTTCCCGGCGAATAAACCCTTTTTCTTCCATGGTTTTCAACGTCCTGGAAAGACTGGTAGGTTCCATTCCCATGCGCGGACCGAGTTGCGTGCTCGGGGTTCCGTCTTTATCGATGTGCAGCAAGATAAATCCTACCGACATACTGAGTCCGTAAGTTGTTGCTTTTTGATTGTACATGCGCGACATGCGGTGCCAGGTTTGGCGTACATCAAGATCTATCTGGTAATTGGGTCTTTCTAACATACATTCGTTTAGCTTCAACGAATATAATTAAAAATTAATATGCGTACATAGTATTTTGAAAAAATTTCAACGTGGGGAGATCAGATTGTGAAATTACAAAAAAAAATGATTACCAGGTTTTTTCGCTGCGAAAAACGGTTCCGTTGAAACGCGCGATCAGCTCGTTGTGCTGGTTGGTAATTTCAACAACGTAACGCGCAATTGTTTTTCCTTTTTGAATTTCGGTGCAAATTGCGGTAAGCGTATCGTTCAGTTGAGCAGGTTTAATATGAGCGATGCTTGTTTCGATGCTCACGCATTGTTGTCCGTGGCTGTTGGAGGCGAAGGCAAGTGCCGAATCGGCCAGCGCATAGGAAATGCCTCCGTGTGTGATGCCGAATCCGTTGAGCATTTCCGGAGAAATAGTGCAGGAAAGCGTACAAGTACCGAAATCAATGTGTAGAACCCGGATGCCCATCCATTGCGAATAGGCATCCAGTTGCATCATTTTATCTACGATGGATTTTGGGTCCACGGAATTTATTGATTAGTTGAACGGCTCAACAGGGAAATCATCGCCAGTGAAACGATGAAAAGTTGTGTCGCGGTTTCATCGTCTAATGTAGCGCCATCTTCATCCTCCATGCTCACTTCCAATGCCATGAAACGCACTAAATCAGGTTGATCGCTGAAATCTTCCAGCAACTGATCGTCTTCGGTTTCGAAATAATTATCGAGCAAAGCAAAATAAGGTTCTTCGAAATCGTCTATCTGACTTTCGGTAACCGTCGCCGGGTGCAATCCCGCCTGAGAAAAGGCTTCCAGGATAACGGTGAAGTAATAAACCAGCAGACTTTCAAGATCTTCGTTTTGGTATTCTTCCGATGCCGACATCACATACCCAAGCAAAACGGGCTGAGCAGTGGTGTGTGTTTCGGTTAAACGATCGATCGCGCTATCGTCTAACGTATCTACCTTTTTAATGGCCGCTTCGATGTGACCCAATGTAACTTGTGACATGTGTTAAAAATTTTGATAAAGGTAGTTTGAATATTTTTAACAGTATTGTTTCTCCGTGCCGGTGTTTACCTTTTCAGAAAGTGTACATTTGATAGTGTAAACTGATAACTATGCGATACCTTTCCTTCCTGATCTTATTGGTGCTGATTGGCTGCAGTTCTGATCCTTCAAACCAAAAATCAACCGATCCGGCAACTGCTGACAAACAAACAACTTCTGACAAAGCCATACAATTAGCAGAAAACTGGCTCACAAATCCGGCGGATGAATTTGCACTGACCTTAAACAAAGCACAGGAATTGATTACCGCTAAAGGTTCTCATATCCGCATTCCGGCAAATGCATTTATGCGAAAAGACGGTTCTCAGCCAACAGGAAAAGCGCGATTGGTGTTCAACGAATTTCAAACGGAAGGTGAAATTATTGCCAGCGGTTTTCCAATGAGGTACAAAACACCAAAAGGCGATACGATCCAGTTTCAAAGCGCAGGAATGTTTGAAATCCGGGCGTACGAAGGTGATGAGGAATTAGAATTAAAAAAAGGAAAATCCATTGAAGTGGAACTGGCAACGCCGAGCAGCGGAATGTACAATTTTTACCAGTTGGATGACAATACCAGGGCATGGACCGAAAAAGCATCGAATCTGTCGCCTGTGCCCAATCGTTACCTGGAAGAACAGGAAGCGCGGTTGAAAGAACTGGAAACAATTACAGCTTCAAAACCGAAAAAACCGGTTGAACATAGTCCTTCTGACCGTTTGTTCGACATTAAAGTAGATCCAAAAAAATACACCGAGTTCCAGGAAATGGGCGGAGTGATGTGGAAATATGTTGGCAAAAAGAAAGAATCTGATCCAGCGGCAAATCCGAAATTGTTCCATGAAAAATATGAATTCATGCGTTTGAGTCCGAAAGCGGGTGAAGACATGATCTATGAAGTGGCGTTTTCATCGAAAGACGATACAATTACGTTGGATTTGGCGCCTGTTTTTCCAGGTAAACTGAAGGCGAAGAACGAAAAACGCCTCAAGGAAAAAATTGCGAAATTCAATGCTGCTATGAAGGAACAGGAAAAAGTTCGTCAACAGCAACGCAATGAATCTCAATTGCTTCGTTTGTTCAACGTTGATAAGTTGGGCGTTTACAATTATGATCGCCAGTATAAAGAAGGAAATATCGTTCCGGTTTTGGCGCAATTTACTTTCGAGGGCAAACCGCTTTCCGATTATCCGCTGGCTTCTGTTTACCTCATCCCCGAAGGAAAAATGGCGGTGATTCAATATGATTTAGGATCGGCCCAGGCATTTGCGTTTGATCCGTTTGAGCGAAATCGATTGATCGCCGTGATTGGTGAAAATGAAGTCTATTCGCTTTCCAATAAAGAATTCCAGGCACTTCATTTGGACCGTTTCAAAAACCGACCAGCTAAAATTGACCTGCACCGTTTTCAGAAGGAAGTCAAGACAGGTAAAGATCTGGACGCAATTCTGGCGAGTAAATGATTGGAAAGCACGTTTTACTGGCAGTATTTTTTCTTTGTGCGCAATTGTTATCCGCGCAGGGAGAAGGCTATGAAGTCGAGCCGCCATTAACAGTTTTGCCTTTTCCTGTTTCGGATGGCTGGACGTTTGTGGGCGATTCTTCCAATACAAATACTTATCCGGTTTACGATTCCATTGTGTTTTACGAATGGGAATTCTTTATTGCCCGGCCGCAAATTGCGATTAACAAGGAAGGTTTTTACGGACTTCTATCCGCAGCGGAGCAAGTCGATACGCTGGAAGCGTTTGAATATGATTCATTGTTTTATTTTGGGGCTAATTATTTCGGCCGGAAAAACGGTACCTGGACCAACTGGCAATTGCAATGGAATTTCCCGAAATGGGATCTGAAAACAAAACCCTTTGGTAAAGTCGAACGCTGGTTTCGTGATGAAATGGGGCTGTATTTTTGGCAGAATGGCAAGATGGGTGTTTTTAACGGTTATTTCGGAAATGACCTTCCGGCAGAGTATAAGTATTGTCATTATTTCGGCCAGTTGGAAGTAAAAATCACTGAAAATGAATATACTGTAAATGTGTATTATCTGGTTTCCGATGGTAAACATTTTGGGTTGCTGGAAAATGATAAACCGATCATTCCGGTTGTCGCATCGAATATTCAATTTTGGGAACATGGATTTATTCGCTATTGGCAAAACGGCTGGAAATATTTGCGCGTTTCCGATCACAAACTCATTGATCCGGATGGTGCAGATGTTGTGATTTACAATCCAATATCCTGGAAAATTTTCAACAGCGACAGAACCCGTTCAACACTTTACCTTTTTAATGGATCAAGGGTGCTTTCGGGCAATTACCAAGACTATTTTATGTTGGAGAACAAACAGATAGTCGCCAGAAAAGATTCTTCAACGGTTGTTTTACTGAATTCCTCGGGACAACTGGTGTTTGATTGCGGTTGCGAACAGTTGGACTACCTGGAAGATGATCGATTTTCCTGCTTGAAAAAGGGGAAATGGGTATTGGTAGACGATCATGGCCAGCAACTTTCAAAACAAGGGTTTGATCACATCAACCGGTTGAACGGAAGTACGAATAGATTGCGTGTCCACGAAAACAATCGGATCGGTGTCATAGACCTGGAAGGCAAATTGATTTATCCGGTCAGCTATTCGGCGGTTTTTACCAACGGAACCATTTACCTGTTGGAAAATGACCGGGGATTTGCTGTTGGAACAGCGAATGGTGATTTTTTGAGCGAGCATTTGTATCAGGATCACTACTATTCAATGCAAAATCCAAACCTGGTTGTGATGTACAATTCATGGAATAACCTGGATCTTTATTCCCCGAAAACCAAACTTAATTCACGGCCGGTTAACCTGTTTTTATACGCCGATGAGGTCGTGAAATGCTACGAAAAAGAAGGATTGGAACTCGTTGTTCTCGAATCGAATTTAAGTGTTTCCGAGCGCATTTTTTATCCGGGAATGTCTTCAATGGAGGTAGGCGAAATGCCGAAAGAACCACATTATGTTTACGATACAAAAGCATACAACCGCTCACATCTCGAAGAGCACCAATTGAGTGGTTATTTTGGTTATCGTTTCAATTGGAACACTGATCACATCAATCCGCCACATTTCAAGGAAGTGCAGCAAAACCTCGCTTTCGGTTTGGATTTTTGCGTTGAGACTTATGAAAATGAGCCTTTTTCCATCAACGAAAACCTTACGCTCACAAGTCAAAATCATTATCAGATTGTAAGTGAAGCCGGCGGAACTTATCAGTGGGAACCAATGATCAGTTCAACATTGCCGATGGAATCTGCCGGTGGTTCGTCGTCTGATAACCGATTAAATTATTACGGAAATGGCCGGCAGGATTGGGTTTCAGGTTTATCGAAACACAGCCATGATGCGAATCAGGTAGTGTATATTCATTATGATGCAGATGATTTGTACACGTACAATGTTGGTGGTAAGGTGGTTCCTGCTAAAGATTTGCGCAATTCTTTTTCGGTGTTTGATTACATGCAGCGATTTAATTTGCGCGGCAACCTGATGATGACTAACGAGACGATCGATTATGTCATGGATCCGTCTAATCGCTTGAAAGTAGAAGGTGGAAGCTGGTTTGTTGATATCGATTATACCACGCGAGAGGAAAAAATTTCGGACAATCTGAAAGGAAAACTCTACGAATCGATTTCGTATTACAATTCATGGGAACCGGATTTGTCGACCTATCTTGCGAAAACAGGATCAAAATACATCTGGTCTTTTCAGGGCAAAGATTCTGTTTTGCTTGATCGTTTCAAAGCAATCGAAACAACCGGTTCGGAAAACGATTATTACATTGTTACCAGTGCCGATGCCGAACAGGCGAAGGTACATCCTTACAATCCGCAATATGTTTTCATTGAAAATGATTCGACGCTTTTTTACCAGAATGGCCGGATTTTACGGCATTCAATCACTGGTTGGGGATTAAATTCGATTGACGGAGAAGAATTGATTCCGCCCATTCAGGATGAAATTCGTTACCTGAACAATGACTTGTTCGCTCTGAGAAATGAGGAAGAATGGAAGATCATCACGCGCGACGGCGTATTGTCGAATGATCTTGTGTTTACTGAAGTTCAGCCTTATGAAAACGATTTTGCAATTGCGCGAATGAAAGGTTCTTCGGTTTTAATCGACCGCGATGTGAACGTGGTTTTTCAATCAAACGAAGGAGCAATCAAAGCTGCCGGTTCCGGATTTTACACAGTTGAAAGTATCGGAAAAATGATTGTATTCAAACCTGATAATCAGCTTCGCGACACGATTCTTTCCGCCGAGAAACACCTTCAAAACGGCTGGGTTTATGGAAGAATGAAAGAAAAACGTTACTTGAGAAAACTCGGAAGCAAAGAGCGCATTTTTGTGAAATCGACAGCTATGCCTGAAGTTATTGGTGACTTGATCTTAATCGATAAAAACGGATTGTATACCGTTATGAAAACAGATGGAACTTTGGTTTTTTCCAAAAATAAAAAATGGAAATCGGTTGAAAAAGGCGATGGAATGATCGTGTTGAAGTCGGATAAAGAATGGTGCTTTTTAAATCTTTCGGGAACACAAATTCATACCTGTAAAAAAGGAAAATCATTGAATTATTTTGACCAGCGATTTGTGATTGAGCAGCAGGATACGACTTACGGCTTGGATCAATTCGGGAATTTTTATGTGGTTACCAAAGAAGGAATGAAACGCATGGAAGATCAGGGAAAATCTGCTTCAACAACTCCTTCCGGGTATAAAATAGTTGAATCAGTCAACGGTTACGGAGTAATGGATGATCGTGGAAATATGCTTGTGACACCCATTCATCTGGCAGTCTTAGGAAAACAAGGTGAGGAATTCATAGTCGAAACACTTTCCAAAAAAGGTGTATACAACCGCTCGCTTCAACCATTGATTCCTGTTCAATTTGATCAGATTACCGGTTATGACGCGCGTTTCTTTTTAGTACGTCAGGGATCAAAGCATGGCATTTGCACGGCTTCCGGCGAGTGGTTTTGTCCAATTCACTGATCGGCCAGCCGGATAAAAAACAACAAGTTTCCATTTCAGATAAATGTTATATTTGACCATGGCATTTTTTACAAAAGATTACCTTGATTTTTTTATTGAACTGGCTCCAAACAACACAAAGGAGTGGTTTGACAGTAACAGAAAACGCTATGAAAATTCGGTAAAAAAACCATTTTCCGATTTTGTGCAGCATTTGATCCGTTATTTCGAAAAACACGATTCCCGATTGAAGGATTTGGAACCAGGTGCCTGCATTTTCAGAATCAACAGAGATATTCGTTTTTCCAAGGACAAAGCGCCCTATAAATTATTTTGCTCGGCAGTAGTTGCACCAAATGGTAAAAAAAGCGAAGCTGTAAACGGAATCTATTTTGAATTGGGTCCCGAAGCATTGCGTGTTTATGGTGGTGTTTACGAAATTGACAAAGATAATCTGTACTTGCTTCGAGAAGGAATTACCGCTCGTTTGAATGAATTCCAGGAATTAATTGATGCTCCTGAATTCAAAACTGTTTTTGGCGAAATCAGAGGCGAAAAGAATAAAATTATTCCCGCGGAATTTAAACAAGCTGCCGAAAAACAAGAGTTGATTTACAATAAACAATGGTATTACATGGCTGAGTTTCCGGCAGAAAAATTGTTGTCGGATGATTTGGACCGGTTGTTGGAACGTTGTTACCTGGCAGGAAAACCACTCGAAGAATTTTTTAATCAGTTTATTCAACGCTCATAATGAAAAATAGATTTACAATTGCCTTGTTGTTCGTTTGTGCAACAATGACTTACGCACAGAAAAAGGAATTGACATTGTCAGAATCCGTGCTGCAACAATACCGCGCTTTCAGACCGGATCAAATGACAGGATTTTCATGGGTGCCGAAAACAGATACCTATGTATATGCAGAAGCGTATACGACCATGAAAAAAGCCAATGTCAAAAAGAATGTATTGGAAAACTGGTTCACCGTTCAGGATGTGAATCTGGCTGCCGGAGTTGAATTATACAACCTTTATGGCTACTCATGGAAGAACGATCAGGAATTGTATTTCAATAACGGCCGACAGTTTTGCTTGTACAATCCCACGACCAAAAAAGGGAAAAAACTAGCTGATTTAGCAGAAGATGCAGAAAATGCGACGCTGGAACCTATAACCGGTCATGTAGCCTTTACACGGTCAAATAATCTCTATATTCAGGGCGCTGACGGCGAGAAAATCATCGTTACTTCAAATGAAAATAAGGGAATTGTTTCCGGACAAACCATCGCCAGAAGTGAATTTGGAATTACCCAGGGAATTTTCTGGTCCCCGAAAGGAAATCATTTAGCCTTTTATCAAAAAGATGAATCGGAAGTTTATGAATATCCTTTGCTGGATATCACGCAAACGCCGGCTTCGTTAATGCCAATCCGTTACCCGATGGCAGGACAGACATCTGAAAAACCGAAAGTGGGAATTTTTCATTTGACCACGAAAAAAACCGTCTTCATTCAACCGAGAGGTGCTGCAGATGATTATTTGACAAATCTTTGCTGGACACCTGATGAGCAATACATTATCATAGCTGAAGTAAACCGTGACCAAAATCACATGTGGTTGAATTTATACGATGCCAAATCAGGCGCGTTTGTACGAACACTTTTTGAAGAAGCCAACGATAAATGGGTTGAACCAGAACATCCGGCATTTTTCCCAAACAGCGCAAGCAATAATTTTGTGTGGATCTCAGAAAAAGACGGATTTAACAACCTGTATTATTACGATATCAATGGCAAACTGATCAAGCAATTGACTGCGAATAAATTTGTTGTAAAAGACATTTTGAAAAGCACCAAAAACGGTCAGGAAATAGTGTTTTCTGCAACCGGTACAAGTCCGTTGAATACATTGTATTATGCTGTTGATTTAAATGGTAAGCAACGTTGTCTGACGCTGGAAGAAGGCACTCACACTATCTATTTGAATGATGCCGGAACCTATTTTATGGATGAATATTCCAGTCATACGGTTACTTCAAAAAGCACTCTGAAAACCATGAATGGCAAAACGGTAAAGCAGTTATTGGCTTCTCCGGATAAATTAGCTGGTTATGCGATTGGTACGGCTGATATTGGTCAGATTAAAGACGCTGACGGAATGGTTTTATATACACGCCTGATCAAGCCAAGCAATTTCGATCCTGAGAAAAAATATCCCGTGCTCGTTTATGTGTATGGTGGACCGCACGCACAAATGATCACCAATTCATGGTTGGATGGTGCCAATTTGTGGATGTATTGGATGGCTGAACAAGGGTATTTGGTGTTTACCCTTGATAACAGAGGCTCCGGAGAACGCGGTTTTGCTTTTGAAAGTCCGGTTCACCGACAATTGGGAACAGTTGAAATGGCCGACCAAATGAAAGGAGTGGAATTTTTAAAATCACTTCCGTATGTTGATCCTAACCGTTTGGCAGTGCATGGCTGGAGCTTCGGTGGTTTTATGACAAATACATTAATGCTACGTCAACCGGGCACATTTAATGTAGGCGTTGCCGGCGGGCCGGTTACCGATTGGAAATATTATGAAGTAATGTACGGTGAGCGTTATATGGACAGACCTGATCAGAATGAAAAAGGTTATGAGCAGGCTTCATTGATGACACATGCTGGCAATCTGAAAGGTGATTTACTTTTGATTCACGGAACGGTTGATGATGTTGTGGTAATGCAGCACAATCTGGCTTTAGTGAAGAAATTTGTTGATCTGGGGATCCAAATGGATTTTTTCCCTTATCCGATGCACAAACACAATGTGAGTGGAAAAGACAGAGTACACCTTATTGAAAAAGTACTAACATATGTTATTGATCATAATCAATGATTTTTTTAAGGGGAAATTTTGATTTCCCTTTTTTTAATCGATAAAAAATGACTAAATTTGTCATGATAGTATTTGTCATGATAAAAGATTTATTGAAGGAAGCCAGAATAAAACAAGGTTTTAAGCTTCGGGAAGTAGCACAGGAATTGGGAGTTGACCAGGCGTTGGTCAGTAAATTTGAAAGCGGGGATCGTATTCCCACAGAAGAACAATTGCAAAAACTGGCGATTATTCTTTCCATTCCATTTGATCAACTGGCTGTGCACTGGTTGCGTCAAAAAATCATGAAAGAAATTGGATATACACAATCTGCTTATGCGCTTCAGGCGGTTAACATGGTAATGGAAGATCTGATGGTCTATAATTCGAAGCATACTCCGGATTATTCCACATCCTTGACATCCCTCCTTACTGAAATTGATCAATTGAAAATCCGGCTTGATCAAATCCGGCATTTAGATAATCACCGTATAGCGCAAGCCCTTGAGTTGGAATATACATTTGAAAGCAATCGCATAGAAGGAAATACACTTACACTTCGTGAAACCGATTTGGTGATCAATGAAGGACTTACCGTATCCGGGAAATCTTTAAAAGAACACCTGGAGGCTATCAATCATCAGGATGCAATTGTTCTGATGAAAGATTTGGTTTCATTAAGTACACCATTCAACGAACGGGAACTATTATCTATTCATAACTTGATTTTGCGGGGCATTTATCCCGAAGAAGCAGGTCGTTTCAGAAGAGTTCCTGTAATGATCAAAGGAAGCGCACATACGCCTCCCGAGCCTTTTTTGCTCAGAACACAAATGGATGATTATTTTATCTGGTATCAGCAAAATCATCAGCGTTTACACCCGGTGGTGCTGGCTGCAGAAATGCATGAAAAGCTGGTAACAATTCACCCGTTCATTGATGGGAATGGCAGAACGGCACGTTTGGTGATGAATCTTATTTTGTTGAGACACGGCTATGTTATTGCAAATATCAAAGGTGATTTTGAAACCCGCATGAGATATTATAATTCACTCGAAGCGGTTCAAACACATACTTCTAAAGAATCATTTGTATTGTTTGCTGCCCAGGTTGAAAAGAAAAGCCTGGAACGTTATTTAAGCGTAATTGATACAAAACATTCCTGAATCGTTCGTGCTTATTCGAAATTCGCACGGATTATTTGGGGTGTTTGGCTTTTTAATCCAAGGCATCCTTGTATCTTTGTTTGCTTAAATAGGCATCTTCATGGGAGAACCAGTTTTGAACGGATCAAATCTTCAGATTAAAACCGATAAAGCAACAATCTTAAAAGCATTTAGATTGATGTCAACGGCTAAAACATTGGCTGAAAAATACGAGGCAAACAAAGAAGTAACGGCTAAATATGTTCACGCTACTTCGCGCGGACATGAAGCAATCCAGCTTGCTGTTGGCCTACAATTGAAACCGCAGGATTGGGTTGCTCCCTATTACAGAGATGATAGTATTCTTTTGGGAATAGGAATGACTCCCTATGAACTGATGCTTCAGATATTTGCCAAAAAAGATGATCCGTTTTCCGGCGGAAGAACCTATTATTCTCATCCTTCACTCAACCGTGAAGACATGCCCAAAATACCTCACCAATCTTCGGCTACAGGTATGCAGGCAATCCCGACTACCGGTGTTGCGATGGGAATTCAATACAAAGAAAAAACAGGAATTGCACTTGATTATAACGGTGAAAATCCGGTGGTGGTTTGCTCATTGGGCGACGCCTCTTGTACGGAAGGTGAAGTTTCGGAAGCATTCCAAATGGCTGCGCTGAAACAATTCCCGATTGTTTACCTTGTACAGGATAATGGTTGGGATATCTCAGCGAATGCTGCCGAAACACGGGCACAGGATATTACACATTACGCACGCGGATTCAACGGAATTGAAGTACGAACCATTGACGGAAGTGATTTTGACCTTTCGTTCCAAACGATCAAAGAAGTATTTGACATTGTGCGAAAAGAGCGCCGGCCATTCATTGTACATGCTAAAGTCCCGCTATTAGGACACCATACTTCAGGTGTACGAAAAGAATGGTATCGCGATGATTTGGAAGAAGCTGCTTCCCGCGATCCATATCCGAAATTAAAGGAATTGGTGCGTGAAATGGCAGATGAAGCTGATATCATCAACATAGAAGCAGATGTTCGCAAGTTAGTTGATGCCGATTATGATCGTGCTTTAAATGCCGAAGATCCTTCTCCTGAAATGGTGCGCGATTTTATTTTCGCCCCAACTCCGGTAACCGAAGAGAAAGGTGAACGCGAACCGAAAGGAAAGAAAAAAACGGTGATGGTTGACAGCGCATTATTTGCCGTCAGAGAATTAATGCAGGCTCATCCTGAAGCACTTTTGTACGGACAGGATGTAGGTGGCCGCCTGGGCGGTGTTTTCCGTGAAGCTGCTACATTGGCTCAAACTTTTGGTGACGATCGCGTATTCAATACACCAATCCAGGAAGCGTTTATTATCGGTTCCACGGTGGGTATGTCGGCTGTAGGTTTGAAGCCGTTTGTGGAAGTGCAATTTGCCGATTATATCTGGCCGGGACTCAACCAATTATTTACAGAAGTCAGCCGTTCATATTACCTGTCAAATGGAAAATGGCCGGTTAGTTGTGTAATTCGTGTTCCGATTGGTGCTTACGGGTCTGGCGGACCTTACCATTCATCAAGTGTGGAGTCGGTTTTGACCAATATCCGTGGAATCAAAGTGGTTTATCCTTCGACAGGTGCCGATTTGAAAGGATTGATGAAAGCATCTTTTTATGATCCGAATCCGGTGGTGATTTTGGAGCACAAAGGATTGTATTGGTCAAAAATTCCGGGTACGGAAGGCGCGATGTCTATTGAACCGGATGAAGATTACATTATTCCATTGGGAAAAGCCAGGTTGGTGCAGGAAGCCGATACTGATGCCATTTCCAAAGGCGAATCTTGTGTGGTCATTACTTACGGAAGAGGTGTATACTGGACTTTGGAAGCTTCAAAAGCATTTGAAGGACGAGTAGAAATACTTGATTTACGCACCTTGAATCCATTGGATATGGAGGCAATAGGAACGTCAGTATGCCGTCACGGAAAAGTGATGCTGGTAACGGAAGAATCGGTAGAGGCTTCATTTACATTAGGCTTGGCCGGACGTATTCAGCGCGATCATTTCAAAGCATTGGATGCACCATTATCAATTGTCGGTTCGCAAGATACACCAGCTATTCCACTCAATTCTATTCTAGAAGCTGAGTTGTTGCCGAATGCAGATAAAGTGCAGCAAGCAATCGAATTGTTGTTGAGTTACTAATGATTTTTCTATCATAAAACAACTGACAAGATTTTATTATCCCCAGGCGCACTAATTAACACCACGAGGCGGATAACTATCCCAAACGCGTGTGTTTATGGCGTTCTTTCAGTGTAATTTTAGTGAGTAGAAGTTCGTATTACTTCTTCGAATACTCTGATCATGACAGATCGCGTAATAGCATCGCTGGAGAATAAACTGGAAGTAGGGGAGTTTCGCTTGAACTCGCTGCTCGAAATCACGCGCGCCATTACCACCAATCAATCCGTAGAACAACTCACTCGCCTGTTTTCCTTTATTATGCAGGAACAGTTGGGATTCGACCGTTTTGTGTTATTCAATAAAGAGGTAGAATGGAGTTGTTTGTTGAAAGTTGGATTGCGAAGCAAAATCAAGGAAATTGATGTGAAACAAGAATTATCCCGTTTTCGCGAGATTACGGTGATCGAATCAAGTTATTCGCAGGTATTGAATGAGTTTGATGTCATCGTACCCGTTTTACATAAGAACGAACCACTGGCTTATTTGCTTATTGCCGGCTTGGGAAATCGCGGGGTGAAACTCACTGAAACGTTAAATCAGGTTAGTTTTATTCAAACGCTTGCCAATATTGTGGTGATGGCGATTGAAAACAAACGCATGGCCAAAGAACAGGTGAAACAGGCACGTTTGAAAAAAGAGCTCGAAGTGGCTTCCGAAATGCAAAAATTGCTTTTTCCGGCCGATTTACCGACCAACAAGCGTATGGATATTTCTGCGAGATATATTCCAAGGCATGAAGTTGGTGGTGATTATTATGATTTTATTCCGCTGGGCGACGATCAGTATATTATCTGCATTGCAGATGTCTCCGGTAAAGGAATCAGTGCTGCCATGCTGATGGCCAATTTTCAGGCAACCATTCGTACGTTGTTTAATTACCAGCGTTTTGAACTGGAATTCCTCATCAGTGAACTCAACAAAAAAGTAATGACCAGCGCCAAAGGGGAAAAGTTCATCACCTTTTTTGTGGCACAATACAATGCAACTACCCGCGAATTAACTTATGTAAACGCCGGACACAATCAACCGTTTATTACCAACGGAAAAGAAGTGAAATTACTCGACATTGGTTGCGTAGGTTTGGGAATGTTTGATGAAATGCCCTTCATTCAAGTGGGAAAAGAAATCCTGGCACCGAATACCACATTGGTGTTGTATACAGATGGAGTAGTGGAACTGGAGAATGAACGCAATCAGCAGTTTGAGCTGGAAAACCTGATCAAACTGGTGCACAATTTCTATCGCCTTAGCATGGAAGACATGAATAACCTGGTGTTTTCCAAACTCGACGAATGGCGCGGTACCCGAAAATTAGTCGATGACACAGCGGTTTTTTCCTGCCGGTTCTTTTAACCTTTTCTTAGAATCACCTCATTAAGTACATCTTCCCGAATTCTTTCTTGAAATGACTGTCAGCTTCAGTTTCACGGTGCTTGATGTCTTCTCCGTTGATCTTCGCTTTTACGCGGTATAAATAAACGCCGTTTGCAAGTGGGTCGCCAAATTCATCGGTTCCGTCCCATGCGTATTCAGAAATATTACGACCAATCGAAATCGGACCGATCTCATCTTCGGTAATTTCACGCACAACACGTCCGGTAACAGTCATGATCTGGATAATCATTTCTTCCGGTTCCTCGGTTCCTGTAAGTGTAAACACAAAACGGGTACTGGTTGAGAATGGATTTGGGTAATTCATCAAATACGTAATCGATGATTCACGAACGATTTCAAATGAAATCCGGTACTCAATATCGCCCGAAATATTTCCGCTGCGGTCGGTGCCTTGTACAATCAATGAGTATTCTCCATCTGTTTCAAACATCGTCGGATACAGAATTTTAAACTTTTTGTTTTGTGCATCTGCTGCAATCCATTGCATTACTGTATTACCGCTTCCGTCAATGAAAGGAATGCGTTTTTGCACGCCATCCGGATCTGTAATATAAACTCCGAATAGCGTAGTGTCGCTGATGTCGTTCATGATCAGGTAAGGATTATCGTCTTTCAACGTAATCAAAATTTCGCTTTCAGGATCAATGATATCGCCGTTCAGAATATGTGTACCGTTAAATGTTACATCCAGAATCGGGTGAACATCATCTGTTTCTACCTTAAATGGAATTTGTAACAGGTTGTTGAAATGGTATTGTTCCGGTTGATCGGTAACATAAATAGAACCATTTACATACGGATTTACTTCCATCCAGAGTGAATTTTGTCCGGACAGACCAACGGTTGAAAACTGAATGGTATCGCGAATAAAATCGGCTACCAACAATGGCTCCTGACGTGGATAAGCAATCGGATGTTTGACACGGTTGGCATCTTCCACCCAATAATTCACCAACAGTGAATCCATGTCAAAATCACTGATGTTTCTTACATCCACCGCAAATGAAACCAGTTGACCTTCCTGTAGTGTGTCTTGCACCGGATCAAAATAATAGGCCGTTGTTCCATCAATTGCCGCTTCCGGAACCGGTTGATATAATACATGTAAACGATCTACCTGGCCCGGAGTTAAGAAAAGATTGTCTTCATAATACATTCCTAAACGCAGGTAGGGATATAAGTCTGCATCAACCAGGTTATTCAGTTGAAGAATCGAATCATTCGGAGTAAATAGCGTGTCAATTGTTAGTTGAATGGTTCCTGAGATGTCGTGCGCCTCAATGAGTAAGCGCACACTATCGGTGGCGAATAATTCCAGTGAATCACGTTTCCAATACATGGTTCCCCAATTCAATGCCGGGCCGATTAATGGTGTTCGTTCAACTCCGGCGTTTTCAATAGTCAATACTTGTCCGGTAACCGTAATGGATGTATTGGAATCGGATGCCCCGAAATGATCTTCAACCATTGAAGACGGAACACCTTTTTGGAAAAACAGCGCAAACGGTTTTTCCGGCTGCGTATTATTGACTACTGTCGCGCCTAAATTTTGGAATGTATTGTAAAGCGTAGGCTGGTAAAGATCCCAATTGGAATATTCTGTTGCCACTGTAGTGTAAACGCCAACATAGTAACCATCAGGAATTTCATTTTCCAGCATGTTTTCCAGTGCATTTAACTGCGCCGGATCACTTTGAACGAATGAAAAGTAATTTTCATAACGTGTCCTGCAATCCGGGCAAATAGTTGGATCAATGCCATCAGGATTATCATTTCCGTTACCGAATCCATGGGTTGGATTCAAGTTCAGAAATCTTGAAGCCCATGGAATAAGCGTAATAGGGTCTAATACACACACAAATACGGCGGGAACCGAGTTGTAAATGGAGCTATAATCCAAGGGATCACCTCCATCTAAATACCAGCCGGTACTTAACATCTCATAATCGTTGGTTGTAACGACCACTTCGTGGGTATCCGGTTCGCTGAATTTGCGTAATCGATCAGTGCGATCGTAGTCAATATTGTAAAAATCGTTTTTCTTGAATTGGAAGAAATGGTCTTGTCCCCAGCCGATTTTGCCATTGATGTATTGAAACGAGTATTCCGTCCAGTTCAATACGCTGCTGTCTACTGCCACGCGCCAAAAGTAAACGGTACTGTCGGTACAAGCAAGCGGGAATCCGTTTCCGTTTATGTCCGTCCAGTCAGTAGGCTCTACTTCTTTCACACCGCCCGATTCCGTAACGGAATAACGTCTCAACTGTGGGCTATCGTAGGTGTCAACAGTGTCTAACTGAAAATGATAGGTTTTTACCGGTGCAATGGGATTAATAGTAGAAGCCCTGACTGTGACATTATTGTAAGGAACAACGGCAAAGTCATAAGGGTAAACCGGTAGAATACCATCTACGTTGATGAAAAAATCATAATTCAATTGATTATTAGTGACTTCTTCAGCTTGTTCTGTTATAACAGACGGTAAATCCACATTTATTTTGAACTTATTGATACCCACTCCAATATTGGGTTGCATTGGCATTTTGAAATGTACAGTGTCTTTGTAGTGTAGAAATGGCAAAGCAAGGTTGTATACCGAATCAACCGTCGAGCCGGGAAAATCACGTATAATTTCCACATTAAAAGTGTCCATTACCGATTGCCCCAGGTTGGTAATAATGAGGTTCAATTCGATGCTGTCAACAGTAAGGTTTAGCACACTTGGTTCGAAGTATAGATTTTGTGTGGTAATTTCTATTTCAGGACGTTGGTGCCAGTTTAAACGAAGCATCGGATCCCCGTTTAGGGCCATTTGCTGACACGTTGTTTCTGTATACAGATCATCTGTTATAATGCCATTTTGTACATACTGGATAGTTTGGCGCATCTGTTCGCTTATAGTGGCTCCGTAATTCAGGTGACTGAATTCTCTGTAAAAATGAGTTGAATAATTGTTCAGGTATTGGGCATATCCCACCGAAACACTCGAAATAAACGCAATTGCTCCTGCATCGGCGATGTTTACGAAACGTTCCGAAGTTGAATGACTTTCAGTGAACATATTCCCGTTGTAGCACGAATTTCCAAGAACAATAGGGTATTTTCCATAGTTATCCCAGTTACTCGGATCGTCGATATTTACCTCAAAACCATTATTGGAAGCAGCCGCATGTCCGAAGAAATTCATCAATGAAACACCATTCGAAATGCGATCGTTAACACCGGCAATGACTGTCGGATCGAGCGGATCGCTGGTGGTTTTGTAATAAGAAGTTACATTTCCACCATAAATAGAATCTTCGACGATATTCTTCATTCCGTCCATGTAACCTTTGAAAAGTACTTGTTGAAACTGGTCAGGACCACCAACAAAATGCAGAATCTGTTTTTGCCAGTCTTTTGTAGCTGTACTATAATTGTTTGGATCGTTTTGTACCTGTTTGCTTTCGTATAAGATTACTTTATCAAGATAGTCCTGTAATTCGCTATTGGTTCTTGCCGCAATACGTCCGGTAGGTATCAATGGGTCCCAAAATGTTCCATGTAAGCCTGATGTAATTGCCAAATCACTGGATGGATATCCGAAACTCGGAATCAATGATTGAACAGAAATTGCCGGATCTTTTCGTGCACCGTCGTGTTCGGAAATGCCTTTTCCAACCAGGAATAATGCAAGCGGTTTATCTGTTACGGCAAGATCATATGTGTGCAACGCAAAACGTCTGATCGCCAATACATGTCGGTCAATTCCGCCGCCATATTGTTGATAGATTTCTTCGATGTTACCCATGATAACATTGTTACCTCCGCCGGCCACAGAAGCACGATAATTGGCGTAATTTGCACTGGCAGCTTGTAATGACGGGTGGTACACCATTACCACGGCTTTTTCCATGGATAAGGCCGTGAAATCTGTGAATTGTCCTGAACCGTTTACCGCGGTAAATTCTGTGGCAGGTATGGTTGCAGCCAGATTGCCCAGTACAACGTAGTTCGGATTCCCGGAAGGGTCGTTTGGAACAAGAAGTTGCAGGGTGATGAAATTCTGCACCACAGGAATCATTCTATTTGTAGATCCGAAACTGAATGCAATTGCATTAATGGTACTGAAACTTGTTAAGTTCAGGAGTGATTTGCTTGCGTTTGGATTATTCACCACCTGGAAATTGTCAAAATTGGTGAACTGTGAGTTGGCAACACGTGGGTAGCGAATACGCCAATGATTGAGGTTTAGCAGATCGGCCGCTGCACCCAAGTCATCCACACTTTGCATTTGGAGGTTGGTGAATGGCGTACCTAATATTCCCGCAGGAATAGTCAAATCATATTTGTGGTTCTCGAAAGCTTCAAAGATGGAATCAACAAGTGTGTAATTACTTGATCCGATTTGCACTCTTAGATGATGATCCGGATTTTCGTAGGCATTGGAATTAGAAGCAATGCTTAAGTGAATGGTGGGAAGTGGAGCACCTGCGCCACTGTATAAATCAAACGTTCCGGCAGAAAGACTATACGTGCCTCCGAGGCTGGTGCTGCCACAGCCCCAACCTTCGCCGGGAGCATAAATGGAACCGGAGGCAAAACCAGTCCGTATACCTTCGCTGTAGCCAATGGTTGAAGTGGCGCATTCAGAACGAATGTCTTTTAATACATAATCTGAGGGAGCGCCGTAGTTGGCAAAATCAACATCGGTTTCTACTACGAAACGCGCGTTGTTTGTTCCATTATTCCATGTGAAAAAGTACTGAATGGTATCGTTGTATAAGCTGAATCCAGGGTTGGCAATATCTGTTGGATTTTGATAAATCAATGAATCGAGCCAGCCGTCGTTTTTTTCAGCGTAAAAGAGAATGTAATCTCCCGGATCAAAGGAATTATCGTTTCCGTCTACTATATATAGCGGTACTTCCTTCTCACGCCCGAATACCTGGATGTTTTCTGAAGAAAATGTACCTACCGGAACATTGCTCGCTGCCAGCGCTGCGTAATCAATCCGTTGGATACCGGTTGTGTGAATATTGAATGAGAAATATTTTTGCGAAAAGTTGATCCATTCGTTCCCGTAAGTCTGTGCGAACGATGAGCAACTTATGCTTAGGATCAGTAGTAGTTGTGCGTAGCGTTTTATCATTCCTTAGGTAATGCGTTGGATGGTTTATTCAATAATAATCGCAGCGAAATCACATGCGAGTAGAGTGCCGTTGATTGATCACCGATGTCTGTAAAGGCGTAATCAAGAAATACATTTTTAATATGTAATCCGATCCCGATGTTGGGTTGGATGGTCAGTTTTTGTGAGTCATCGAAGTTCTTGATGTACTGCATATTGGAAATTCCCCCGCGAACAGCAACAATATCTTTAAATCCGAAAGAGATACCTACATGTGGATCACCACTCACTAATCCTGTTTTTAATAAGGTGTTTCTGCGGCCGTCAGTCGTAAGGTCTAAATCGATTTCACCCGAAAAATTCAACCCTTTTTTGCCCAGATCGGCCTTATAGTTGGCTGCAAGGATCACGCGTGGTAAAGTAAGTTCCAGCCCGTTTTGTGGAATTTCATTTCCAGTGAGTGTAAATACTTCCTTGGTTGTTTCGTCCAATGTAAAAACCCATGCATTAAAGGTAGAAGTTGCGTCGCGTACAACAGCCCCGAATTTCCAGTGTTCATTGCGTTTGTAGGTTGCGCCGATATCTAATCCGAATCCCCACGATTTGGCAAAATCACCCACTTTACGGTGAATGAGTTTGAAATTTCCACCAACACTCAACCCTTCTATGTTGAGTTTACGGGCATAGGAAAAGAGAAACGCATAATCGGCAGCGGTAAATGTAGTAATGCGATCGTAATCAATACGACCTTCATTATCAATTAATTGAGTTGTGTTAGGGATGTCGTCAACCGCGAAACGAATAATAGAAAATCCGGCAGCGCTTTTATCATCGATAGCATGCGCCAATCCCAAATAATCGTATTTGGCAATTCCGGCAAAGTATTCCGAGTGCATCAAACTTACATCCAGCCATTTGTCTGTTCCTGTTAGTCCGGCCGGATTCCAGTAACCACTCGTAACACCGCTTGTTTGTGCAACAACGGCATTGGAAAGTCCCAGCGCATCGGCACCAACCCCTATCGCTAAGAATTCATTGGAATATTTTGGAGCGACATCAGATTGAGCGAAAGTAGTGTTGACGATCAGGAGCGAAAGTGCTGTTAAGAAGCTAATTCTCATGGAAAAATGTTTGTTTATGCTTAACGTTAACTGCATCTTTTACAAAAAATTGTGTTTTGATCGATTTTAACCCAAATTACAAGCGTAAATTTACACCATTCAGTTTGATTGTTTAACCGTTAATTTATATTTCCCGCGTGAGAATGTTCAATATACCCAATTTGTTTACCGCAGGTAATATGTTGTGCGGCATTATGGCTATTTTCTTTTCGTTTTCGGGAAGAATAGAATGGGCCGCTTTTTTCATTTTCGGTGGTGCAATTCTCGACTTTTTTGACGGTTTCCTGGCTCGTATTCTAAAGCAGCAGGGTGAAATGGGAAAACAACTCGATTCTTTGGCGGACATGATCACTTTTGGACTGGCACCTGGAATTATGATGATGGTTGTTTTGGCCTACGCAACTACTTCATCGAGTTTGTGGGATGGCATTCTTCCTGATAAAGGAATCGTTTTGATGGCAGATACGCTCGTGCATCCGGTTCACGAAGACGTGACGGCTGCTTTTTACAACTGGAAAAGCGATTTGCTGGATTTTGAAAAAGTCAACTGGATTCCGTTTGCTGCTCTGCTCATTCCGTTTTTCTCTATGTTCCGCCTGGCGAAATTCAACATCGATACCCGTCAGTCAGAATCGTTTATCGGACTGCCAACTCCGGCAAATACGATCTTTTTCACAGCTTTCCCGTTGCTCATTATGCAATTTGGGAATGTTCCCGGCTGGCAGCATGATCTGATCATTCAATGCATTCAACCCATGGTTTTGATCCCAATTATTGTGGTGATGTCCTTACTTTTGGTAGTCGAACTACCGCTTTTTGCACTGAAATTCAAGTCGTTTGCCTGGAGAGGAAATGAAATCAGGTACATTTTCTTGATAAGTTGTGGAATACTTATTCCGCTTTTGTTGATTTGGAGCGTTCCAATTATTGTACTTTTGTACCTGTTATTGTCATTCATTCAGAATACCATTCGCAAAAAACAAACACATGAAATTCAAAGCTGAAATCGATGTAATGCCTTTAGATGCATTGTTGGATCCACAAGGAAAAGCAGTTAGTAATAGTATGAGCACCATTGGTTTGCCTGAGATTTCAGGTGTGCGAATCGGTCGCCACGTGCGCTTGTTTGTAGATGCTGGTTCGAAAGCAGAAGCTACGGAAAAAGTAGAGTCTGCGTGCAAGAAATTGTTATCGAACCAAATCATGGAAAGTTACGCTTACCACATCGAGGAAGCGTAAAATCTCGTTTTTGTGTTAACGATTAGTGGCAAAAACTGCATAGGTTATGCAGACAGTGCCTTGGGTGCGCAAACATTTCAAGCCGTTAATCCAGTATCCGATACCGTATTCGGAATCTCATTCGTTCAGGCAACTGATGCTGAGGTTGATTTGGCAGTTTCTAAAGCAACTGAAGCTTTTCAAATCTGGTCGAATGAACCGTTACAAAACCGTGTTGCCTTCCTAAAAGCTATTGCAGTCGCTGTTCACAGCCATTCTGCCGAATTAACGCGTTGGTATTGCGAAGAAACCGGTTTGCCGCTTTCGCGTGCTAAGACAGAACTGGAACGTTCGTGTTTCCAGTTTGAATCGTATGCTGAGGCAATTGCCAGCGGTTTTGCATTATCAATTCGAATAGAACCTTCTTCAGGACCCGGAAAACCCGATTTACGTAAAATGAACGTACCGTTGGGGGCAGTTGTAGTATTTGGCGCCAGTAATTTCCCGTTTGCCTATTCAACGCTTGGCGGCGATGTGGCTTCCGCGCTTGCGGCCGGCTGCCCGGTTATTGTAAAGGCACATCCGATGCATCCGCATACAAGCGAATTATCTGCACGTATTATTTTGTCGGTGGCCCGTGAAATGGGATTGCCCGACGGTGTTTTTTCGCACTTGCACGCCATTGATTATAAAGTCGGTGAACAATTGGTACTTCATCCGCATATAAAAGCTGTCGGTTTCACCGGAAGTATTCAGGGTGGAACAACATTGGTACGTTTGGCAAACAGTCGCCTAGTTCCGATTCCTGTTTATGCGGAGATGGGCAGTTCGAACCCAATGGTGTTTACAACCGAAGTATTGGCGGTTCGCAGTGAATCGATCGCGAAGGAAGTTGCTGCTTCCATTAGTTTAAGCGCCGGACAGTTTTGCACATCACCCGGGCTATTATTCATGGTCGATTCTGATGCGACAAAACAATTCCTGTCATCGCTCGCTGCGTTACTTCAAAAAACCGAACCACAGATAATGTTGCATCCCGGAATCTACAAACAATACGAGCAACAGGCTTCTCAACACCTGGAAGGATCGGAAATACTGGTAAACGGCTTGCGCTTAAACAATGAAATTCAACCTTCGCTGGTGAGAATCAGCAGCCGACAATTGTTGAGAGAACCAGGCAGGGCAGAAGAAGTGTTCGGATCGTTTGCAACAGCAGTTGTTTGTGAAAACGAATCGGAATTGCTGGCCTGTTTGAATGCGCTTTCTGGTCAGTTAACGGCTTCTTTGTACCTTGAACCACATGAAAACGGGGCGATTTTGATGTCAGCATTGCAGCGATTTGCAGGAAGAATTATCGTCAATGGTGTGCCAACAGGAGTTGCAGTATCAGCGGCTATGCAGCACGGTGGTCCTTTTCCAAGTTCGTCAATTCCATCTTCTACAGCAGTTGGTTCCGATGCCATCCAGCGGTTTATGCGACCGGTTTGCTTCCAGAATGTTACAGACGACCTGCTACCGAATTCGTTAAAAATCGCTAATCCTGAAGGTCTTTTACGGTTTGTTAACGGTTTATTCACCAATGCCCCTTGTTGAAACACAATTATTATGTTTTATTTGCCCAAGTGTTGAATCGCAAAGTGCAGTTTAAACAATTATATTTGCAACTTAAAATCAGAAATTATGTCAGAAGTACAAGAAACTCCGAAAAGAACTACCAGTAGTGCAATGATTGCCGTTTTGGTATTGTTAGTTGTAGGATTGGGTGTAATGATATTTTTATGGTCATCTAAAAATTCAGCATTGAATGATTGTAATACTCGTGTAGATGAATTGAAAAAAGACAGTATTGCAATGAATGATATGTTGAAGCCATATTTGAGTGATAATGCTTCAGCTGATTTATTGAAGGATTTTGAAAGCATGGTGGCCGACTATGACAAAATCATAGAAGCAGGGCGTCCTGAAGATCAGGAAGCTATGAAAGAACAGCAGGATAAAATCAAAGGATTGAAATCTGAACTGGAGGCAGCCCAAAAAAGCGGAAAAGTGAACGCTTCATTGATCGCCAAACTACGTCGTGAAAATGAAACGTTACGCGAAATTATGAGAGGGTATGTAAAACAGATTGATGAACTGAATACGATCAACCTCCAATTGGAATCTGATTTGGATCAAACAACCAATGAGTTGACCACCACTCAGTCTGAGCGTGATACCTATAAAACACAATCGGAAGAAAGTGCGGCTAAAGTGAGAGCCGGTTCCAAGCTGAAAGCGTATGGTTTCACATCAGAAGGTTTGCGTATGAAAATCAACAATACGCCTGAGCCGACGACAAAAGCAAGAAACTGTGTACAAGTACGTTCAAGCTTCACAATCGGTGAAAACGAAATCGCAGAAGCGGGTCCGAAAACGGTTTATATGCAAATTACCGATCCTGACGGAAAAGTATTGCAAGGTCGTTCAGGAAATACGGTACAAACCGAAAGTGGTACCATTGCTTACTCTGATAAGAAAGAAATTACATACAATAATAAAAGTGTCGATCTTTCGATCTACTACGATTTCAATGGCGCAGAGCCGGTAAAAGGAGCTTACAAAGTAAAAATTTACTGTGATGGCCAATTGATCGGATCGGATGGTTTCTCATTAAAATAAAATCGTATATTCGGTTAGATAAACGCGATCGTCGGGTTTTTAGATAGTTAACAGGACAAAGTGTCCACATATTTTAGGTGAATGACAAATATTTTTATTGCAAACCTTGACTGGGAAGTAAGCTCAGAAGATTTGCAGGCGACGTTTTCAGCGTTTGGTGAGGTTCATTTGGCGCATGTTGTATTCGACGGTAAGACCAAGAAATCCAAAGGATTCGGTTACGTTGAAATGGTAAGCGCGGAAGAAGCGATCAATGCAATTCAGGCATTGAACGGATTCGAGGTGAATGGTCGCAGGTTAGATGTGAAGATTGCTTCTCCGAAAGCAAATCGTCCTCCGAAACAGGAACCTCCTGCAAAGAAACCGTTTGGTAACAAGCCTGGTGGTTTTGGTGGTCAGAAACGATTTAACAACAGCGGTCCGCGTCCGGGCGGTGGTGGTGGCGGAGGTTTTCGTTCCAACAACAGTTCCGGCGGTGGTTATCGCTCATCAGAAGGTTCTTCAGGTGGCAACGGTGGTGGATATCGTCCCAATACACCTGCTTCAGGTCCAACCGGCGGAGGTTATAGAACAACCGGAAATCCGAGTAATACGGAACGTCCGGGTGGTGAAAGACCAGCGAATGATCGTCCGCCAAGACCGCGTAAACGATTTGATGATTAATTAAAAAACGATTTTCCGATGTCAGAAGCGATTGACCAGGGATATGTAAATGTGGAGGTTGATGACCGTATGGTTGCGACCATTGAATTCGGCCACCCGCTGAGTAATTCCTTACCGGGTGCCATTCTTCGCAAATTAGCGGATACCATTACCGAAACAGGAATCCGTTCCGATGTAAAACTGATCGTTCTGCGTTCGGAAGGTTCGAAAGCGTTTTGTGCAGGAGCCAGTTTCGACGAATTGATTTCGATCAAAGACCTCGATACAGGAAAAGTGTTTTTCTCCGGATTTGCCATGGTGATCAACGCTTGCCGTAAATGCCCGAAATTGATTATCGGAAGAGTACATGGTAAAGCAGTAGGCGGTGGAGTGGGAATCGCTTCGGCGGTTGATTACTGTTTTGCTACCAAAAAAGCAGATGTAAAACTGTCTGAACTGGCAGTTGGAATCGGTCCTTTTGTAGTTGGCCCGGCAGTTGAACGCAAAATCGGTTTGTCCGCGATGAGCCAGTTGGCCATCAACGCAACCGAATGGCAAACGGCAGAATGGGCATACAACAACGGTTTGTACGCCAGTTTATCCGATTCGGAGGAAATGATGGACGAAGAAATTGAACGATTGGTAACTCAATTGTCCAAATCAAGTCCCGAAGCAATGGCCGAATTGAAGAAGATCTTCTGGACCGGAACCGAAAACTGGGATACTTTATTGGTAGAACGGGCCGGAATCAGCGGAACATTGGTATTGTCTGACTTTACTGTAAATGCCATCAACGCATTCAAGAAAAACTGATTGTTAACGATTGACAGATATGAGGGAGATGTAACAATCTCCCTTTTTTTGTTATACTTCTTCCAGTAAATAGGTGTGGAAAACAGTCAAATGCGGATCACTGATACTTGTTTTTTGTTTCCGTTTGGCCGATTTGTTTTTCAATTGTTGTAAGGTATACATGTGTGCATCCTGTCCAAGCGGACTGTCGGGATTGTTGACGAGCATCCGGTTGGTAGAATCGATAACCGATTTGATCAATTGATAATTGTTGCGTTTGATCTGAATGCTGATAAACAACAAACGAGCGAAGACAGCGAAGAAATAATTCGATGTGTACATCAATTCATTGAGCAAGTTGAGCGCTTTTCGATACTCTTTTCGTTTTTCAAACAACACGGCGCGCAAAAAATCTTCCAGAACATTTCCCTGGCCTCTGAAATAAATATGGTTTTCGTTCAACAAACGTTCGGCTGTTTCAATTTCGTTATTGAGAATGGTAAACAGGATTTTGTAGAACAATGTATTGTTGTTCATGATGGTGAAATTCTGATTTTCCTGTAAAATCTGATCAGTCAGCGCCGTGAGTTCATGAATGGGCTTCCCGCTGAAAAAGTTAAGCCGCAGTTCCAGGAACAATGCCTTTCTGTAAAAAGCTTCGTACTCTTTGGAATGTACTTTTTCACGCCTTAGGCGGGCGCTGTCCTCCAGTAGGCATTTTTTTCCTTCTGCCAAAAAAGTGTAGAGTTTCGGTGAATTGAAATGCAATTTTGCCAATGAAAAGTAAAGAGAGGCTTTATTCAGCGGAATTTGCTGATGTTGCAGGCAGCTTTCAATTTCACTGATTAGCGGCTCTTTTTCGTGATCGATGAGTGAGTTTTTTTCGAGATAAATATTAGTTTTATTATGGTAATATTCGATCAATCTATCGTCGTAGGAAAGTTTCAATACACGCAAAAATGACTCATTGGCATCCAATGCTTTGTGCAAATCTTTTTCGTTGGGCGAGGCGTAATTCATTCGGAATTTTCCTTTTAAACCGATCATTTGATTCAGATCGTCTTCGTCTTCCAGCGCATGTTTATAGCCTTTTTCATAATATTGGTTGAGCAATTGCGTGTTTCCTTTGGTTTCCAAAGCCTGAGCTAGTAAAATATTGCGAATACTCTTTTTTTGTTCGAGGTAAGTTTCCAAAATCACAGACTCGATTTCATCGGCAAACAAACTGGCGAAGCGACGAATTTTCAACTCTTTTTCCTGCACGTTCGACAAAGGCCAGTTTTGTTCTACTTCCGCTTTTAGAAAAGTATTTAAGCTGAGAATAGAAAATTCTTTTTGCTGCAGGAACGTATGAAAAAGCTGCATTACCTTATGGTTACTTTGCTTACATCGCGCCAGTAATACTTTTTGCTGATGTGTACTCAATTCATTAAGTAAAGTATGTAATTTGTTGCCGATCATTTTAACTGTTCTGTTTCAATTTGAGTAATACTTTCGAAAGTAGTACAACGATACGATAATTCGTTTCTGTTAGCGCAATTTTGAGCTTGAATTTTGCGAATTCGCGAATTTGAGTGTTCGCAATATTACGAACACCCGAACACGCAAATTCCCGAATTCGATTTTCGAGTTCACCTCATTTTCGTGTGATTCAGATTACTCTGCAACCGGATGCTTTCCAAATGAATAATCTCCATAAACGCCTGAACAAACTGATCATTTAATCCTGCAGAATTCCCTTTTTCAATCATTTTATTCAGGATCTCATTCCAGCGATTGCTTTGCAAAACAGCCACGTTGTTTTCTTTTTTCAGATTTCCAATCTGCCTGGCTGTAGCCAAACGATTGGTGAGAAGCTGAATCAGTTCGTCATCAAATAAATTGATTTGTTCACGTAACATGTCAATCTGCTGCGAAAATTGTTTATCGACCTGGTGTTTTTTCCAAATCAATCCCTCGAGCAGCAACTGCAGTTCGCGGGGTGTAATTTGTTGTTCTTTATCGGTCCAGGCCCTGTCGGGATCAATATGCGACTCGATCATCAGTCCCTGGTAACCGAGATTGAGTCCTTTTTGAGCAATATCCTGCAAATCAACACGATTTCCGCAAATGTGGGACGGATCAACAATCATGGGGATTTCGGGAAACAAACGCTTCATTTCAATCGGAATCTGCCACATAGGAGTATTGCGGTAATCGCCTTTAACATACGAGGAAAATCCACGGTGAATAAGTCCGATGTTTTCTACCCCGGCTTTCCGAAGGCGTTCTACGGCACCAATCCACAATTTTACATCCGGATTTACCGGATTTTTGACTAAAACCAACCTGTCGGTTCCTTTCAATGCTGCGGCGATTTCCTGTACACTAAACGGATTCACGGTAGTCCGGGCTCCAATCCAAAGTACGTCAGTATCAAACTGCAAAGCATTGTTTACATGTTCGGCCGTTGCTACTTCGACAGCTGTTTTCAGGCCCGTTTCCTTTTTTGCCTGCAAAAGCCATGAAAGTCCGATGAGCCCGATTCCTTCAAATCCTCCGGGATTAGTACGTGGTTTCCAAACCCCGGCACGGAAAATAGTTGCCGTGGTTTGATTTTTAATGGCATGAGCCGTTTTTAAAACCTGTTCTTCCGTTTCCGCACTGCAAGGCCCGGCCAAAATAATCGGTTCCAATGCATTTGTTTCAGAGTGTAAGTTGTCCGCCTTCATAGATTCCGAGTATTTTAATGCGTTTTGTATGTTGTTTGATTGCTTGTAATGCGCGCTCAAGCGGTACTTTTTCGTCGAATGAAAGATCAACATGAAAAGCATACTCCGTTGGCTTATCTGGCACCGGCACGCTTTGGATTTTGGATAAATTCAACCGGTTTTCTTTGAAAACAGTGAGAATATCTGCCAACGTTCCCAATTCATCGTTCAGACTGAATGAAACCGACGCTTTATTGGCGTTTTCCTCCGTGTCGGGATGCTTGGTGAGAATGTAGAAACGCGTGTAATTGTTCGTTTCGTCGCTAATGTTTGACTGGATAATTTCCAATTGAAAAACCTTGGCGAGAGTTGAACTGCCAATTACCGCCAAATCGCCTTCCGTTCGTTCGGCAACAAATTTCGCTGAGGTTGAGGTGTCTTTGTACTCTGTGACCCGGATGTGCGGTTGCGCAGCAAGAAATTCTTGGCATTGCCCGATTGCCATGGGATGCGAAATCACTTCCGTGATATCCGACAGCTGTTTGCCGGGTTGCGCTAATAGGTCCATTTCCAGCGGCAGGTAAACTTCACCGATGATCCGCAGATCAAACAAATCGATCCAGTGATAATTCAATAAGATACTACCGGCGATTTTGTTTTCAATGGCGATAATGCCGAAATCGACAGTGTTTTGCTCAATTTTTTGACACACTTCTTTGAAAGTGCCGCATTCGTCGATTGTAATGTCTTCACCGAAATAATTGCGCGCTGCAATGTCATGGAAAGAGGCGATGCCACCTTGTATGGCTACTTTGTGATTTCTCATAGATTTTGTCATTTGAGCCCCGATTTCTTTGTGGGAACGGATGTTGTTTTAAAAAATAAGTCAAAAAAAAACCTCCTGGTTAAAGGAGGTTCACGAAATGATATACCGCTCCTGATTACATGGAGTTGTAATAAAAAAACGACATATTATTTCTACTGTTCATCCTGTTATGTTTTCAATTGCAACAAAGGTAGAACCAAAAGACGTGTGACAGCATAAAAAAGACAATTCCATGTGAATTTAGGCTAAAAACAAAAGTTGTTTTTATGAATGTTACTTTGTTTTAAATCAGTCTTTTAAAATTATTTATGGATTCTTTTTGAAAGGACAAATTCGGTTTTTAATGGAATTAATAAGCTGTTTTGAGCGAAAAGGTCAATTGCTCAAAAGGACAAATTGTTCTTGTAGAAACAGTTAAAGTTATTTATCTGGATAAAAGCGCCAGCAACGCAAAACTCGCCAGCCAATGTTCGCCCATATAATCACCATCTGTAATGTTGGGAAGCGATGCATCCATATGCTGGTCAGCGACTTTTATTAAATGAGCAAACCGTTTGTCTGATTTCCCCAGGTTGTACAAACACCAGCCACGACTGAAATTCAAACCGTCGAGATGTACCAGTTTTCCGTCTGTTCGGTCAATTATTTTTCCCGGCTCCAATTGGAATTTCTTACTAAACAATTCCGGAAGAAAGACTTTTAACCATTTCTGAAATTCCGCTTTGGGCAATACCCGGCGCATCAAATCCACTTCTTCCAGTGCTCCCGATAAAAAATCGTAGCCGCTTGGTTCAAATTTCAACGGATAATTTGCGTCTTTTTGGTAAAAATCGATGCTGCGTTTGGTGATGATCTGTTTGAGTGAATCATTCGACGTGTGAACCGCATAATCATAAGCGAAAGTGAGTCCGAAAGCCGTATTGATATGGTCACCAGACCGAATCGGATAAACCAGTTTTGGCAGGAACGTGTAATATTTCCTGCAAATAAGATTTGATAAAGGCCGCAGGTTTTCGGCGCAGGTTTTCCCCATTGGATCATTCCAGGTGTCCAGTTCCTGTTGTAATTTCAGGATCCATGCCCAGCCGTATGTGCGTTCAAACGAATCGTTGAACTTCGTACTGAAAAAAGCAATTTCGGTTTGGATATTCGTTGCAGTGAGTTGCTCTGATAATACCTTTCGGATATCAGTGGCGTTTTCAATTCCCGGAAATTGCTTTAAAATTGTAACCATGAGCCAATGTCCGTGAACCGAAGAATGCCAGTCAAAACATCCGTAAAATGCAGGATGAAGCGTGGCAGGCGAAAGCAGTCCGGTTGAATCGTTCAGCACTTGTCCCAGTTTATTGGGATATTCCTGCTGAGCGCATTTCAGTGGTAAAGCAACCAATCTGGCAGCCTGTTCTGTGGTAAGCTGATTTTGTGCAGTAACAGCTTGCAGCCACAACAACGAACATCCAAGAAAAAGTGCTTTCATCATCTGATTTTTAGCGACTAAAATACCGATTTTTGAGTTACGGAATAGCCGGCAGGAATCCGTAAATTTGATGCGTGTCAGCAGGTAGCCGACCAATATTGCGATGTACGAAGAGTTTCCATTTCCGGTTAGAAAAATCATTCATGTTGACATGGATGCGTTTTATGCTTCCGTAGAGCAAATGGACAATCCTGAATTGCGCGGAAAACCGTTGGCTGTTGGTGGAAATGAAGTGCGTGGCGTGGTTTCTGCGGCCAGTTACGAAGCCCGGAGATTCGGTGTGCGATCAGCTATGTCTGGAATTATCGCCGCACGGAAATGTCCGCACCTGATTTTTGTACCACCGCGATTTGACCGTTACAAAGAAATCTCACAGCAAATCAGGGCTGTGTTTCATGAGTTCACCGATTTGGTGGAACCGCTTTCATTGGACGAAGCTTTTTTGGACGTCACCGAAAACAAATTCAATCATCCTTCTGCTACTTTATTGGCGCAGGAAATCCGCCGACGGATTAAAGAAGTCACCGGATTAAATGCTTCCGCAGGAATCTCCATCAATAAATTTGTCGCCAAAGTAGCTTCGGATATCAACAAACCAAACGGACAAAAAACCATTCCTCCCGAAGAAGTGCTGGCCTTTTTGGAAACCTTGCCGATTGAAAAGTTTTTCGGCGTCGGAAAAGTGACCGCTGATCGCATGAATAAACACGGAATTTTCAACGGAGCCGATCTGAAGAAAAGATCACTTGAATACCTGAGCCTTTACTTCGGGAAATCAGGCAAACATTATTACGACATTGTTCGGGGAATTCAATACAGCGAAGTTGTTCCGGATCGTTTACGGAAATCCATTGCCGCCGAGCGTACGTTCAGCAGCGATCTCAGTTCGTCTTATTTTATGATTGAACAACTCGATAAAATCGCTGATGAACTCGAAAAAAGATTGGTGCGAAACAATGTAAAAGGCAAGACGATTACCGTGAAATTGAAGTTCAGTGATTTTACGCAACAAACCCGCAGTAAAACAGTACCTTTGTTCGTGAACCGGAAGGCTGATTTTTTTCCTGTCGTGGAAGAATTAATGGAACAGGAACCATTGAAAGGAGCGGTTCGATTGCTCGGTATTTCGATGACCAAACTCGATTCGGAAGAAGGTTCAAAAAGTGTTTCAGCACAACTGATGTTGGATTTTTGAGGCTTGCTGTTGGATGGGTTGATTAACAACCAAATATTCCCGCATCTTTTTCATCAAAATCTGGTTCTGTACTGAAAAACAAAGAAAAACACGCCGAATCTCTCGTATTCCCCACTTTATTTAAAAATACCTTGTTAATAAAAAATAGAGTTTCTATCTTTGCACCCCCAAATTGGGGATATTGTCTTATTTAAAAATAGAAAAGTAGTGGATACTTTAAGTTACAAAACCGTGTCCGGCAACAAGGAAACCGCAAATAAAAAGTGGTTGTTGGTGGACGCTGAGGGCCAGACTGTTGGTCGCTTAGCGAGCAAGGTGGCGAAGTTAATCCGTGGAAAACACAAGACTAACTTTACACCGCATGCTGACTGCGGAGATAACGTGATTGTTATCAATGCAGCTAAAATTTCGTTCTCTGGTACCAAATTGGTAAACAAAGAGTACGTACGTTACACTGGCTATCCGGGTGGACAGCGTTCACTAACAGCTCAGGAGTTGTTGGCGCGCAATCCTCAACGTGTAGTTGAGAAAGCAATCAAAGGAATGTTGCCGAAAAACACATTGGGCCGTAACTTGTTTACGAACCTGAAAGTGTACGCAGGTGCTGAGCACAAGCAAGAGGCGCAAAATCCGGAGGTAATTAATCTTGACACATTCAAATAATGGATATGGAAGTAGTAAACACATTAGGAAGAAGAAAAACATCCGTTGCGCGTGTATACCTTATGAAAGGTACGGGCAAGGTGACAGTCAACAAGCGTGACTATAAAGAATTCTTTCCTGTAGCCGTTTTGCAATCGAAAATTGAGCAACCGTTCAGCCTGACTGAAACAACCGGTCAATACGATGTAAAAGTAAACGTTGCAGGTGGAGGAGTAAACGGCCAGGCCGAAGCGATCCGTTTGGGTATCGCCCGTGCATTGGTTAAGGTTTCTGAAGATATGAAACCGTTGTTGAAAGCTGAAGGTTTGATGACACGTGACCCGCGTATGGTGGAACGTAAAAAACCAGGTCAGCCGAAAGCACGTAAAAAATTCCAATTCTCGAAACGTTAATCGTATTCAGAGATTGGGCAGTTGTTTAGTATCCAAGCTGCGAGTATTGTTTTCGGTCTCAGATCGTTGATCCCTCGCACAGCTGATTACTAAAGGAATGTAAACAATTTAAAAAAAGAATTATGTCAAGAGTAAATTTTGAAACGTTATTAGAAGCAGGTGTTCACTTCGGACACTTAAAAAGAAAATGGAACCCGGCAATGGCGCCGTATATCTTTGATGAGAAAAAAGGTATCCACATTATTGACCTTAATAAGACAATTGCACATCTTGATCAGGCATGTGCGGCAATGAAACAAATTGCCAAGTCGGGTAAAAAAGTTCTTTTCGTAGCTACTAAAAAACAAGCAAAAGAAATCATCGCTGAACGCGTTGCGGCAATCAATATGCCTTTCGTTACAGAGCGTTGGTCGGGTGGTATGTTAACCAACTTCCAGACTACACGTAAATCGATCCGTAAAATGGCGGCGATTGATAAAATGAAAACAGACGGTACATGGGAAACATTGAACAAGCGTGAGCGTTTGTTTAAGACTCGTCAGCGTGAGAAACTAGAGAAAAACTTTGGTTCTATCGCTGAAATGACCCGCCAGCCGGCCGCTATCTTCTTGGTAGATATCTTGAAAGAGCATATCGCTTTGAACGAAGCAAAACGTTTGAATGTTCCGACATTCGCAATGGTAGATACGAATTCTGACCCACGTTTGGTTGATTTCCCTATCCCTGCAAATGACGATGCTACAAAATCAATCACTGTGATCTTAGACGCAATTTGCGGAGCGATCAAAGAAGGATTGGAAGAGCGCAAAAGTGCCGGAACAGGTAAAGACAAAGACGAAGCAGTAGTTGAAGCTGCAGCTCCTGCAGCTGAAGAAGCAGCTACGAAAGAATAATAACAAAGTAATTAAAAGTTTAAGATCATGGCAATTACTGCTGCAGATGTAAATAAATTACGCCAACAAACAGGTGCAGGAATGATGGACTGCAAAAATGCACTTGTTGAAGCGGATGGCGATTTCGAAGCTGCTGTTGATATCCTTCGTAAAAAAGGACAAAAAATCGCAGCTAAACGTGGAGAAAATGACGCAAGCGAAGGGTTGATCTTTGCTCAAACAACTCCTGACCACAAAGTTGGTGTTGTATTGGCTTTGAATTGTGAGACCGATTTCGTTGCGAAAAACGACTCTTACCGTAACTTCGTTCAAAGTTTGATGGATATCGCAATCGCTAAACTTCCTGCTTCTGCAGATGAGTTGAAAGGATTGAAATACGATGACCGTTTGACAGTTGACGAGAAGATCACCGAGCAAGTTGGTGTAATCGGCGAGAAATTGGATCTTTCAGGTTATGCGGTATTGAAAGGTGAAGCAGTTGTTGCTTACAATCACCCGGGTAACCAGTTGGCTACATTGGTTGCGTTGAACAACGGAAACGAAGCTGCTGTTGAAGCAGGTCGTCAGGTTGCAATGCAGGTTGCAGCTATGAACCCGATCGCTTTGAACAAAGACGGAGTTGATGCGCGTACAATTGAGCGTGAAATCGAAGTTGGTAAAGACTTGGCTATTCAGGAAGGAAAACCTGCTGAAATGGCTGAGAAAATTGCTCAGGGACGTTTGGCGAAATTCTTCAAGGAGAACACTTTGTTGAGCCAGGAGTTTGTTCGCGATAACAAAGTTACCGTTGAAGAATTCCTTAATTCAACTGAAAAAGGATTAACAGTTACTGAATTCAAACGTTTGGCATTGAGCTAATCATCCAAACGCACGAAATAGAAATCCCGTTGTTCGAATGAGCAACGGGATTTTTTGAATCAATTTCGTTTCGAATAAACAGTTTGATTGTGGTTGCCTGATGTTTCCAATAAACCTATTTCAATACCTTTTTTCAAATCACGACTTGCAGTGGCTGTTGAAAGATCTTTAAAGACGGTCATGTATTCCTTTCTGGTGAAAGAATTGGGATGTGATTGCAGAAAATAGTTTAACCGATCAACAGTGGATAAATGGTTGTGGTTTTCGTTTAACAGATCAGCAAGTGAAGTATCGATTACTTTCAGCATGTATTCGATAAAAGCAGTTGAGTGTCCTGATTTATCACTTAAAGAAAGAGCCCCATAATACGATTCCTGGGTTTGACTGATTAAATGCTCGAATGGAATGTATTCAAAAACAGGATAATCTTTCATTAAAATCAAGGTTTGCCACAGTCGCCCCATTCTTCCGTTTCCATCCAAAAAAGGGTGAATAAATTCCATTTCGTAATGAAAGACACAACTTTTGATTAGTATCAGGTCTTCATCTTTTTTTAAGTAATCGAATAAGCTTTTCATTAGGTAAGGAACATTGTCGCTTGGTGGAGCCAAATGTCTGATTGATTCACCCTGTACGATACCCACTCCTTGTTTACGATAGGAACCCGCATTTGCCATCAACCCGTTCATGAGTAACTCATGTGCTTTAAAAAAGGAATTGGTTGTGTAGGGATCAAATGAATATAATTGGTCATAAACTTCAATTGCATTAGCTACTTCCAGTATTTCTTTTTGTGGCCCGATCACTCGTTTTCCTTCAATGATAGCTGTGATTTGTGATTCCGTGAGTGTATTACCTTCAATTGCAAGAGAAGAATGAATGGTTTTAATACGATTTTGTTTTCGCAGTTCGAGCGACGGTTTATTTAAATACCGGGCGTTTACTTCTCCTATTTTCTCGGAAATAGCACTTATCGCTTTTAAAATAGTAGCTGTTATTTCATACGGAGGTTTGCTATACATTCCTTGATAGTATCATTTGATAGTATCAAAGATAAGCTAATTTAGTAACTAACTACAATTCATGTGATTCTGAATTCAACATTAAAATTGAACTCAGGTTTCAAAGATTCCTCCTATATTTGCGAAACTTCTTTCGTTATTTATGAAATACACACGCATTCTGCTCAAATTAAGTGGAGAATCTCTCATGGGGGATAAACAATTTGGAATTGACAACAACCGTTTGAGTGTGTATGCCAACCAAATCAAAGAAATTCACGGGTTGGGAGTAGAAGTGGCTATTGTGATCGGCGGTGGAAATATCTTTAGAGGCGTTCAGGCCGAAGAAGGAGGAATGGACCGCACACATGGTGATTACATGGGAATGTTGGCAACGATGATCAACTCGATGGCGTTGCAAGCGGCGCTGGAATCAGTTGGATTGCAAACACGCCTTCAGTCGGCCATTGAAATGAAAGAAATTTCGGAGCCTTACGTTCGCAGAAGAGCCGTTCGTCATTTGGAAAAAGGCCGTGTGGTGATCTTTGGTGCCGGAACGGGAAATCCGTTTTTCACGACTGATTCAGCCGCTTCATTGCGGGCAATTGAGATCAACGCTGACGTGATCCTGAAAGGAACCCGTGTTGACGGAATTTACACTGCCGACCCTGAAAAAGACCCGAATGCAACCAAATACGATGTGATCACGTTTGATGATGTTTACAGCCGTGGACTGAAAGTAATGGACATGACCGCATTTACCCTTTGTAAAGAAAATGACCTTCCGATTATTGTGTTTGATATGGACACGCCTGGTAATCTGAAACGCCTGCTGGAAGGAGAACAAGTAGGAACAATCGTTCGTAATTAATTATATCCGATTCAACTGTACGTTATGACTGAAGATTTGCAACTGATTTATGATGAATTAAAAAGCTCCAATGCCAAATCTATTGTGCACCTGGAAAATGAATTATTGAAAATCCGTGCCGGAAAAGCCACACCGTCGATGCTTCATAGCGTGATGGTTGATTATTACGGTTCTCCAACACCTATTCAGCAGGTTGCCAACATCAACTCGATGGATGCGCGTACATTGACTGTGCAGGCCTGGGAGAAAAACATGTTGCAGGAAATCGCCAAAGGAATCATCAACTCCAATCTTGGATTGAATCCGCAAAACAACGGCGAACAATTGATCATTCAGATTCCACCGTTGACAGAAGAACGTCGTAGAGATTTGGTGAAAAAAGCCAAAGCCGAAAGCGAACACGCCAAAGTGGGGATCCGCAATAACCGCAAAGACGGAATTGACATGGTAAAAGACCTTAAAGCAGAAGGACTTTCGGAAGACATGACCAAGGACGCTGAAACTGAAATCCAGAACATCACTAACAGCTTTATCAAAAAAGTAGACGAATTGGTTGATGCGAAGGAAAAAGATATCATGACTATCTGATTCCAGATGCGACTTATCTTCTGCCTGTCATTTCTCTTACTGCTCACTGCCTGCAGTAAAAACAAGCGAATCATCAAACACATTGAAGGTCGCTGGAAACTCACGCAAATTTTGCTGAACGATGGTCAATGCAGCTATCCGAATGAGATTCATGAATTTGCGCAAGGAGAGACCGGTGGAAAAACCTTCGCCACCTGGACAAAATACAGCTCCGATTTTTCGGATACAACCGTTGGGAGCTACAAAATCGATAAAAAAGGTCAGCACATTACGTTTCGCGATGATGAAGCATCACCGGTAACAGAAGAGTACGCAACAATTGATGATTTCGATAAAGGTATGTTGATCGTTAGACGTGTTGATGGTGTGTATTTTTTTTATAAGGAGTAGGTTTGTTGATTCAATTCCGGGGAAACAATCACATTTCTATTCGCACCAATTCATCCTCATTCACATAATACAACCAACCTTCAATCGCCGGAAATTTCATCAAGTCCAATGCGAATAAATACTGCGAAACCTGCGTTCTATGCTCGGGTTTGCGTTCGCCGGTCTTGAAATCGATAACAACGGTTTTGTCGGCGTGAAGAATGATCTTGTCCGGACGTAAACGCGTTTTCTGGTCCAGCAGCAATGTTTGTTCGTCGAGTTGCGTGCCGCCTGAAATGAGTTTCAAGTAAGTTTCATTGGCGAAAAGCCGGGTAGCATGTGCGCCTAATTCCGTTTTAAAAGCGGTGTCAATAATTCCTTTCAGAATCCCGCGATCGATACTTTCCTGCGCTTGTTCCAGCGTCATACTTTGCTCCATAATCGCATGGAATTGTTTCCCGAACCGACGTTGCGTATTGAGTTCGTTTTCCAGTTGCTCTTCAGGTGACATAATGCTGATGTCGGGAAACCACAAGTAATCATTGAGCGAAACCGGCGTAAAAGGAAGATCTTCCTGTTTCGATTCATGAATAATCGCCGGAGCGGTTCCGATGCTTCCCTTAATGGATTTCCCTTCCACAAATTGCGGATAGATTTCACTCAGCGTATCAAAGATATTTTGCTGCAGTTTTTGGTCACGCGGTGCAATTGTTCCCAGAAAGTATAAACGATCAATCGGCCGCGTAAATGCCACATACAAAAGATTGACGTGGTCCATGATTTCGGCATCTTTTTCAGCGGTCATGAACGGCTCGATCGCTGGCAAAATAGCATCGGTTTTTGTCAGTGTCGATTGCAAAAAGTGATTGTTCGATTCAAAAATGCGCGCTTTTCCTTTCGGTGATTTCACGTCAAATCGCAATGAAGGAATAATCACCACCGGAAATTCCAATCCTTTGGATTTGTGAGCAGTCATTACTTTGATCGAATGCTTGTTTTCCGGAAGCTGGACGTTGGTTTTGTAGCCCACGCCATCGTAAAAATTCAGGAAACTCATCAAATCAGGACCATTGTGCAGGTCGAATTGTGCGGCAATATCCAGCAATTGATGCACATAGGCATTTTGCAATTCATCGATCTTGTAATCACGCAAAAAGTTCTGCATCAACGAAAAAATGTCCTGGAATCCCTGTGATAAATGATTTCTTTCGAAAGCTGTCAGCTGGAAAAAACGCTCCCGTGAAAAAACCGCTTTCCCATTTTCTTCCAACGTTTCAAAACACAACTGATACGTTTCAAACGCTTTTTCAGGCGAAAAAACACGCAGGAACAATTCTGCAAACCGCATAAACAACTGGCGGTGTGTCGGATTATTTCGCAAGCGGCAAAAAGCAATGACCAATTGCACGTGTTGATCAGAATTTACTAGTAACGAATCGGCTGAAACGACCTGGTAACCATTGTTTTTCAGGTGATTCGCATACGTATTACAATCCGCTTTTCGTTTGGCAAGAATACAGATTTCGTGCGGTTGATAGCCGTCTGAAATACACGTTTTCACCCATAATAACAAGCGTTCCAGTACAAGTTCCTCTGATTCTTCGTCTTTTTGAGTGAGCTCAAACGTGATCAAACCACCTTCTTTTCCACGCGGAGTTTGTTTGATCTGGTTGTAAAACGATTTCCCCGATTCAGGCATGGTTTCCTTGAAAACCTCGAAAAAGCGGTTGTTGAATTCCACAATTTCTTTCCCCGAACGCCAGTTTTCGGTTAACTCTTCCAAAGCACCCATGTGTTCGAAGAAATCCGATTTCTGTTCCACCGATGCATTTTGCTCCGGATTGTAAATGCGTGGCAAGGCGACAAATTGCTCAGCCACACCGTTTTTGAACCGGTAAATCGATTGTTTCGGATCACCGACAATTAAATTAAACTGCCCATGGCCGAGCGATTCGTGCACCAACGGCACAAGGTTCATCCACTGCAGACGCGATGTATCCTGGAATTCATCCAGGAAAAAATGACGGAACCTATTACCTAAACGTTCGTAGATAAATGGCGCTTCTTCGTCTTTCACCAATTCCGAAACCAGTTTATTGAACTCCGAAACACGGATCACGGCGTCTTTTTCACGAATATTTTCCATAAAAACAGCGAGTTCCCGTAAAATAGAAAGCAGGTAAAATTGTTTGACTTTCAATTCAAGCTCAAAGTATGGAGCCTGGAGCTTTGTCCAATAATCAGCAAATTGCCGGATGGTGAAAAACGGTTCGTTTTGTCCGCTTTTGTCCGCTGTTTTTTCGAGGTTGTTCAAAAAAGTATCCTTTGTTTCAAAAGCTTCCAGCTTGGTTTTGGCATTTCCTTTTTCACGAACAATTTTTTGGATCTTATTCCAGGTAGTGCTTTTTCCTGCAAATTGGTCCGGAGATAATCCGCTTTGCTCCAATGCCAGTTGAACACGTTGTTGCCAGCGTTGAATTTCAAGATTGTATTCCTTGTACTGAATGCGCCATAAATCGTATTCGGCCTGCGAAAATTCCTTTTCAACCAGTTTCGCGATTACCTGGTAGCTGCGTTCGTCGGTAAGAATTTGTGCGCTGTCCATCAGGGCGCGCTTCACATCCCATTTTGTTTCTTCATCGAGGTTGGTGCGTGCGAAATTAATCGCCAGTTTGTAAATACGGTTTTCGGCGTTTTTATCAATCGTGCTGAGGAGTTCATCTACCGCTTTTTCCAAAATCAACTGTTCATCAAGTACGATGTCGAATTGTTCGGGCAGGTTCAAATCACGGCTAAATGATCGGATGAGTTTCAGGTTGAATTTATCAATCGTCAGCACATTAAATTCCTCGTAGCGATGCAACATTTTTCGAAGCACAATTCGGGCATTGCGTTGCAACATAGGTAATTCCTGTCCTGTCAGTTGAGCTATTTCATTCACATAAGCCTGATCACTGGCAGAAGGATTACTGAGTTTATTCAAATCGCGAATGATTCGCGTTTTCATTTCGTAAGCCGCCTTATTGGTAAAAGTCATCGCCACGATTTGTCCTAGGTCGGCTTTTTCGGTAGATTCTTTCAGTAAGAGTACCAAATAGTTACGCACCAGGTTGTACGTTTTCCCGCTTCCGGCAGAAGCGTTTAAGACAAGTAACGGACGTTTATTGGTAACCGACATTCAGTTAATGCATTGAAAAGCCGAATTTACCGAAAAGGAGAGTATTCCTGTCGAACTAATTGTGTTAATTCAACGTTTATACATAACTTTGGTTGAAGTGATAAAGATGAAATATTTTATTCTTAGTATTTGTGTTGGATTGCTTGCAGTAGGCTGTAAGAAAGAAAAGGTGAAAGAGCCGGTAGTGACTCCTGTTACTCCGCAGCTTAAAGTAACCGTACAACCTGTTTTTGGTGCTGAAAATCTGTATATCGATTCTGTTTACACCACTGCTGATGGCTGGGATTTGCAATTAACGGACGTGAAATTTTACCTGACTCATTGGGCGAATGGTGCGAATGAACTGATCGATGCAGCTCGTTTCGATTACGCGGAAAACGGCACAAAATGTTTCCAGGTAGACGGAACCGTAGCAAATTTCAACGCATTGACCGGAAACATTGGTGTATCGGCTGATCTCAATCACGATGATCCGTCAGCCTTCCCAAGCAGCAGCCCGCTCAATATTATGAATGCCAGCGGAATGCACTGGTCATGGGCTTCAGGTTACATTTTCATCGTTCTGGAAGGCCGCTCGGATACAATTCCTGATGGAATTCCGTTGTTCGATCACACATTTACATATCACATTGCATCGGATACCTATTTAGGTTCGAAGAATTTCTCAACAGTGAACTGGACCGATGCCGGAAGCGCTTTGCACACAGCAGAATTTAAACTCGACCTCAAAAACATCTTTGATCATCCCACCAACCCGATTGATGTTCGTTCGGAATTCATGACGCACAGTGGTGGTGGCGAAGCAGTATTAACACAAAAAGTATTGACTAATTTTCTGGAAGCGCTAACTGCCCCATGAATAAATTGTTATTCGTCATATTAATCGGAATCGTTGTATTTCAAGCTTGTAAGAAAGATCAGGTAGGTTACCAGACTACGCCTTATACGCTTGATATTCCATCGCATTTTCCGGAGATGCCTATTCCGGAGGATAATCCTATGACGGAAGAAGGTGTGCTGCTTGGACGCATGCTGTTTTACGAAAAACAACTTTCTGGCGACAATACTATGTCATGTGGAGCCTGCCATTCGCCTGAGACTGCATTCAGCGATCCGAATCAATTTTCAACCGGAATAGACGGAATTCAGGGAAACCGGAATTCAATGGCGTTGGTCAATTTGGGCTGGCAAACTTCCTTTTTCTGGGATGGACGTTCACATACGCTGGAAGAGCAGATTTTACAACCGGTTCCCAATCCGATTGAAATGCACCAAAGCTGGATAAAAGCAGTGAGCAAATTGAAGCAGGATGTTGAGTACCGCAATGCATTTTACCGCGCTTTTGGCACAGTCGACTTCGATTCTACGCACGTTTCCAAAGCTCTGGCGCAGTTTTTGCGTACTATGATTTCAGGAAATTCGAAATACGACGTTATTTACAAATACGTGAACAGCATTCCGTTTTCGGCACACGACCAGCAGGTTTGGAACACGATCACGACAGATGAACTGGCAGGATACGATTTGTTTCAAAGTCTGAACGGTGCAGATTGTTTCCATTGTCACAACGGGCCGCTGATGCAGGTGCAAAAATTCAGCAACAACGGGTTGGATGCGGTGTTTACCGATTTGGGACGAGGGCTGATAACCGGGAATCCGGCGGACAATGGCAAGTTTAAAGTACCGACGCTACGGAATATTGAGCTGTCGGCACCTTACATGCACGACGGAAGATTTGAAACATTGGATGATGTGATCGAGCATTATTCGACCGGAGTACATCAATCGGCAACTATTGATCCGTTAATTGAATTTGCCAGCCAGGGCGGCGTACAGCTCGATCCTGATCAGCGATTATTACTGAAAGCGTTCTTAAAAACGCTAACAGACGAAGAATTTGTAACCAATCCTAATTTTCAACCGTTAAACCCCTAACGTGGGTTACGGCGAAATTTAATAGATACTTTTGCAGCGATTATGAGTAGCATGGTGGATGAAAGAAGATTGACGACCGAAGAAAAGGCGCTAAAGATCAATCTAACAGGAGATATTTACGGTTGTTTTGCCGAAATTGGAGCTGGCCAGGAAGTGGCGGCCAATTTCTTCAAAGCCGGCGGAAGTTCAGGTACCATTGCGTATACGCAGTCTGCTTACGATATGAAAGTATCGGATGCGATGTATGGCCCTGCTTCACGCTACGTGTGTGAGGAACGACTCACAACGATGCTGCAGACGGAATACGAAACACTGAGTTCCCGTTTACCGAAAAAGAAAGAAGAATCGCGCTTTTTTGCGTTCAGTAATACGGTAGAAGCATTGAACTACCACAAAACCAATCAAGGTCACGGTTGGGTAGGAATCCGTTTCCAAATGGGATTGGGTGGCGAACCCAACGATGTGATTCTGCACATTAAACTGCATGATAATTCGCACAAAGCACAGCAGGAAGCACTGGGGATTTTGGGTGTGAATCTTATTCACGCCTGTTATTTTCATACTGACGATTTGGATGAATTTTTGACCAATCTCGTACACCGTATTCCACGCGATAGAGTAGAAGTGGATATGTTACGTGTTTCGGGTCCCGATTTTGACAATGTTGACAACCGTATCATCGCATTGAACCTGGTAAAACGCGGCATGACCGATGCTACGATGTTTGATCTTTGCGGAAGTGTTTTGCAACCGGCAACAGCTTTATACAAGAAAAATATTTTGTTGATGCGCGGACGTTTCCGTCCTGTGACGAAAGTACACATCGATATGATTGAAACCGGTTCGCGCCAGTTTTTACAGGAAGAGGGCGTTTCCGCTGACAACCTTTCGGTGATTTTTGAGTTGACGTTGAAAGACCTTACAGCCGATGGTAAAATCTCGGATAAAGACTTCATCGATAGAGCAGAATTGTTGGGTTCACTTGGTTATACCGTGATGATTTCCAATTATTTGAAGCATTATAAAATGGTCGATTATTTGGCCGGAATTTCACGTGGTCAGAAAATGGGATTGATCGTAGGAGTTTACAACCTGCACACCATTTTCGACGAACGTTATTACGACAATCTTCCGGGCGGTTTGCTTGAAGCTTTTGGCCGCGGATTCGGACACAATATCAAATTATTCGTTTACCCTGCGACCAATGTGGACACGGGTGAATTGTACACGTTGGAAAATATCCAGATTCCGGTTCATTTGCGCGGGTTATTGCAATACATGGTCGATAACAATAAAATGGAAGCTATTTTGGATTTCGATCCGAGATTACTGCACATTCTTTCCGATGAAGTATTATCGAAAATCAAAGCACACGCTCATAGCTGGGAAAATGATGTTCCGGAAGACGTGGTGAAAGCGATCAAATACTTCGAGTTATTTGGATATGTGAAACGCAAGGAGGTTGTTTCCGTTTAAAAAATTATGAATTATGAATGCTGAATTATGAATGGACGAAGCAATTCAACATTCACAATTCAGCATTTAACATTTGGTTGATGTTATGCCTCACATTAAAAATGCCCTCATTCGTTTTCGGATTATTGACCGTTGCATTCGCAATCAATATAAGCCCTATCCTTCCAAACTGGAAATTCGCGAAGCTTGTGAAGATGCGCTTTACGGAACTTCCGACGGTGAGAATATTTGTGATTCGACCATAGAAAAAGACTTGTTTGCAATGCGCATGGAGCATGATGCTCCCATTAAGTACAGCAAACGGCATCTGGGTTATTACTACTCCGATCCGGAATTCTCCATGAATGATATTCCGCTTACAGAAGACGATATTGAGGCAATCAAGTTTGCGACCAAAACGCTGAGTCAGTTCAAAGACATGGCGATGTTTCAGCAATTCGGTTTTGCAATTGATAAAATCATTGACCGGGTAATGATTTCTGCCGATCCGAGTGATGAATCTATCGCTGAGTTTGTGCAATTTGACACACCAATTCGTTTGGGTGGAAGTGAATTTCTGAGTCCTTTACTGAGTTCTATCCGCAAATCGACAGCGGTGTTTTTTGATTATGAAAGCTTTCAAAGTCAAAGCCGTAAAGCCCGGAAAGTATTGCCGTTGTTGTTGAAGGAATACAGCAATCGCTGGTATTTACTGAGCTACGACGTTTCCAAAGAAGCAATCATTACCTACGCGTTGGATCGCATGTATGAATTGCAGGAATCGGAAGAAGTGCTGCGTTGTCCGATTGATTTTAAACCGGAACAATTTTTTCGACATGCCATCGGTATTACAGCCAGCAATGGACAACCGGATGTTGTGGAGTTCAAAGCTGACAATGTGGCTGCAAAATACATCGCTTCTCAGCCTTTCCACGCTACACAGACTATTGTGAAAGAAGGGAAAAACAAAACTACTTTCCAAATGACCGTTTTTGTGTCGGAAGAACTGATCAGAGGTTTGTTGAGTTATGGTGGTGAAGTGGAAGTGCTAAAACCAGATGCGCTTCGGGAACAATTGGCCAAACGCGCCCGCGCAATTTTAGGCTACAACTATTGATCAACCGGTAAACTACCGAATGCTCTCCGCGCTTTTTTTATCTTTGCGCAAAAACTGATTTATGGAACTGAAGATCACGCATTCGAACGGTGTTTGTACCATTACTCTCAATCGCCCGGAAGTATTCAATTCGTTTAATAAAGTCATGGCAATCGCTCTTCAGGATGCGTTGGACGATTGCGCCTCGAATGATAAAGTACGTGCTATCGTTATTACCGGAGAAGGAAAAGCGTTTTGTGCCGGACAGGATTTGGCTGAAGCAACCGATCCGAACGGGCCTGAGTTACGATCCATTGTGCGTGATCATTACAACCCGATTATCGAGCGGATCAGAGCGTTGGAAAAACCGGTGATTGCTGCCGTGAATGGGGTGGCTGCCGGAGCCGGAGCGAACATTGCTTTGGCGTGTGATTTAACAATTGCCAAACAATCAGCTTCATTTATCCAAGCTTTTTCAAAGATCGGATTGATCCCTGATTCTGGCGGAACATTCTTTTTACCACGCATTGTGGGCATGCAGAAAGCATTGGGATTGATGATGACGGGTGACAAAGTAACTGCAGAACAAGCCGACGCGATGAACATGATTTACAAAGCGGTTCCGGATGAATCGTTTGAAGAAGAAGTAACGAAACTGGCTGAAACATTGGCTAAAATGCCCACGCGTGGATTGGGATTGACCAAAAAAGCGGTGAACCAAAGTTTCAGTAATGATTTGACAGAGCAATTAGCTTTGGAAGAAGAGTTGCAAACCGAAGCCGGGCAAACGGAAGATTTTTCAGAAGGCGTAAATGCCTTTTTGGAGAAACGTAAGCCGGAGTTTGTAGGAAGATAATTTTTTGTAAAAATGTAGGTCCGACTCGCGAGTCGACCTTACATTTTACATTTTCAATTTATAAGAGGTGAGTAAAATAACGATTGGCGTCCTGGGCGCCGGAACAATGGGAGCAGGGATTGCGCAGGTTGCCGCACAGTCGGGACACGCAACCGTATTGGTAGACGTAAATGCCGAACAACTCCAAAAAGCACAGGCAGGAATTGAAAAAGTACTGGCGCGTTTGGTCGAAAAAGGCACGAAAACCGAAGCGGAGAAGACTGAAATTCTCGGCCGATTAACGTATGCTTCAAGCATTGCAGATTTTGCTGGCTGCGGAATGGTGATCGAAGCTATTGTAGAAAAAATCGAGGTGAAACATACGGTTTTCAAAGAAATGGAAGCGGTTGTTTCGGCTGATTGTATTTTGGCGAGCAATACATCTTCGTTGTCAATCGCGTCGATTGGTTCGGTATTGAAAAATCCGTCGCGGATTATCGGGATTCACTTCTTTAATCCTGCTCCGCTGATGCCGTTGGTAGAAATCATTCCGGCGGTTCAAACTTCTGAAGAAATCTTATCGACCGCGAAAACGATCATCGACAGCTGGAAAAAAATTACGGTGGTTTGTAAAGACACTCCGGGCTTTATTGTGAATCGTGTGGCACGTCCGTTTTATGGCGAAGCCTTGCGTATTTACGAAGAAGGTATTGCCGATTTCGCTACCATCGATTGGGCGATGACACACATTGGCGGATTCCGTATGGGACCGTTTACGTTGATGGATTACATTGGAAACGACATCAACTACACCGTTACCGAAACGGTATTCGCAGCGTTTTACTACGATCCGCGTTTCAAACCGTCGTTTACCCAAAAACGCCATTCCGAAGCCGGATTTTTAGGCCGTAAAACCGGCCGCGGTTATTTCAATTACGCCGAAGGAGCGACACTTCCCGAGCCAGTAAAGGATGAGGTTTTGGGCCGTCAGATTTTCGAACGAATCATTGTAATGCTGATCAACGAAGCCTTTGATGCGTTGTTCCTGAATGTTGCTTCGCGCAAAGACATTGACCTTGCCATGACCAATGGTGTGAATTACCCAAAGGGATTGCTCGACTGGGCCGACGAATTAGGCTTGCCGTTCGTGCTGGAAAAACTCGAAGCGTTGTTTGCGGAGTATGGCGAAGATCGTTATCGTCCGAATGTGCTCTTAAAGAGGATGGTGGCTACTAATTGAAAATGTAAAATTGAAAAGAAGATCGCCTTTTCAATTTTACATTTTCAATTCTCCATTTAATTAATAGATTTTGCAAGAAACATTCCTCACCGAATAGTTCGCTTTCTTCGTGTTCCAGAAATAAACGGAGAGTTCGTTTATGTTTGCTTGGGTTGCCGGCACCGTGATCAGAAAGCGGAAGTTTTGCCAGTTTTGTGTTGGCTTTAACGCTGCTTTAACCGAAAATACTTTATAGGTTGTGAGTTCACCATTTTCTGTAAAGGAAGTCACACATTCAATATCCTGTTGCTGGTTCCATTTGATTTGCCCGGAAAAATAAACCACGCGGTAGGTTTTGAACCAGGGAGAATTCCGGAGTTTCAAGACTGGACCGAATTCTTCCGACGCCAATACATCGAAGGTGTTTTTATCAGTTGCATGGCCTTTGATTTCCCATTCAACAGCCATGGAATCGCTCAATTGACGTTCAAAAACCGGTTTCTTGTTTTCCAATTGCAGAAATTCGAATAAGCTTTTTTTCTGAGGAGACGTTTTTTTACAAATCGTTATTTTGCCGTCAGTCCCCAGGATTTTTAAACGCTCAATGATTTTCGGATTCATTTTGTAAGCGTTCAGCAAAAAGGTTTCGTTTTGGAAAACGTAATATTTCACCGGCAAATCGAGGCTTTCTTCCAGCTTCTTTTTATTAACGGTCATCACCACATATCCGGTTCTATGCATGAAATAGAACGGTACATTCCAGGCCATTCGATCCAGAATCACCAGTTCTTCTTTCTTGCCGATGTGTAATTTGTTCAGCAATTCTTCGCTGTGTTCAAAGTTTTTGTTGATGCGGTTATTCTCACCCCAACGTTCACTTTCGTGCCTGAATTCCTGTTTTTTGAGATTGAGTAACAACATTCCGGAAATTGAAATGAAAGTAAAACCGAAAGCGATTCGTTTTGCCAGCTGAGTTTGTGGGGCAATTGCCCGTGAAAGGAAAATTAGAAAAACGATAATCGGAACCAAAAACGTGTCGATGAAATAATAATCGTGTGCTGGAAACTGACGACACATCAGCAGATAAAAGGCAATGCTTCCCGAGAAAAGGAAAAACACAAACCAGTTAGGCGTTCCGAAAAAGCGTTGTTTCCCGTTGCGAATGCGGTTGTAAATCCAATAAATAATCCCAAGAGCAATCAACAGGTAATGCGCTTTTGTCAGGTAATCGGTTTTCCAGGTTTTAATGACGTACGTGGTGATTTCCAGCAATTGCGAAACGTAAGTCGCCGGCATTGGTTTACTCAGAAAAAGACTTCCGAATTCGGTTCGCAGGTAATAATTGTAGCCATAGGAACCGAGGAAAATACAGCCCGTTAAGCACATCCAAAAGATTCGTTTTTTGCGGTCGGTGGTTTCTTTAAACAAATCGAAAAATGCTTGTCCGAGCCAGGCCGCGAATGGAATCACCAACGTCAGGCGTGTCATGGCCGACAAACCTAGGAAGATCAATCCCAATGCGAAGTGTCTGATTTGCTTGGTTTGGCGATAAAGCATTCCGTAATACAAACCGATAATTGTGGTGCATAAACTTGGAACGCTGGGAATAAACCGAATTTGATAGAAGGTAAAAACCGGACTGCAAGCCACAAAAGCGACAATCAGGAGGGAAAGTGTCACCGATTTATTAATCAGCAAAGAAAGCCGGAACAAAAAGATCAATCCGATCATGCTAATGAAAAGCATGTATAGATGGTAAATCAATGCCGACTGGGAACCGGTGATTTTCATGATGACCGCCGGAATGTAATTGTGAATCGGGAAATCAACAGCAGTCACCAGTGAAGGATTGTCAGGGTTGAATGTCGCTGGATAATGATACGGATACGTGAGTGTTTGCGGCCGGAAAAAGTTCAAATCGTTTTCCACAAAACCGCGCGCCAGAGCATAATGATCGGATTGCGTCCAGGTATGAATCCCCGAAGGCATTTCTCCCAAATGACTGAAATGCATAGTGACGCAGTATATTACCAGAATTGCAATGAGCAGCCAGCCTTGTTGTTTGGTAAGTAAAGGATGTGTTGATGCGGCCATTGTTCTTATTGCTCAATTAACTCCACTTCCTCAATCACCAGCTCGGCATTTCCGATATTCTTGAACAGGAATTCCACATTAAATGTAAATTCTCGGAGATGAAACCGCACTTCGAACGAACGGAATTCATCGGGTGAAAGTTCATTGGCGTTCATATCGCGCTGACCAATCGGAATCAGCCCATATTCTGCCGAAACAATGAGTTGGCCGACAACCGTATCCGATACCGTTGCTTTTCCTTTGATTTTGTAACGAACCCGATAATCACCAGGAACCAGCGTGCAATTCGGTCCGGATAAAATGAATTGATCTCTTGCTTCAGGAACCGGTTTCACATGAATTACCTGTCCTTCTTCGGCTGTTTCCACAAATGCTTCATTAGATGTATGCATTTCAGGAAGTTTGTAAACCTTAGACAACGAAAGGCGTTTGTATTGCTGAATGTGATGTCCGCCAACCAATTGTTCTTTCCCAACGCGTTTCAACGGAATCTTGAATTGAATCATCGTATCCGGAAAAGAAGTCATCCAGCCATCCCGAACAATGTACAATTTCGGTTGCGCAAACACCAACGGAACCAATTCCCGGTTTTTGACATCACTCAGATCGTCGGGCGTTGCCACAAGGGTTTCAGGATACGCACACGAAATGCGGTAAGCGTTCCAATATCCGCCAATCAGGCCAATTTCACCCAATTGCGTAAATTCCTTCGAAACGCTTTTCATCGAACGCAACGATTTCCCGTTGACGAATTGCATGTTGTAAATCGGACTTATAGCTCCAACAATTACTACTGTGAGTAATCCTGCTTTCAACAATCGTTTGTAGCGCTGCGTCAGAATGGCATTTTCAACCAAAATCACGATCAATAAACTCATCGTAATGTAGGAAGCTACGAAATATCGGCGTCCCATTTCGTTGATCAATACCCATTGGGAAAGAAGAATTACGCCCATCACGAGGCAAAAATCGAGGAGTAAAAATGTCACCCATTTACGTTGATCGGCCGGTACATTTATTTTTTTTCGAATGATTAACACGACAAGAATACCAATGAAAATGGGAGCCAACCAGGTGTAAAGCGTGGTGAAGAAATCATGTTCGCTGTAAAGCATCACATCAAACGTCGACCGGAACATCATTGAAAGTCCATCGAGCATTTCGCTGATTCCGTTAAAAGATGCGAAGTCCTCTGTTTTGGCAACAGCGTAACTTTTGGCTAGTAATATAAAGTACGTCCAGCCGACAATTCCTGCAAGTGTATAAAGAATTGCTTCTTTCCGAATGATAAATGTGCGTTTTTTGATAAAATGATGAACATACAAAACGACAAGAAGAATCGTAATGGTGACAATGCTCAGATCAGAAGCCCAAAGCGCGGCTCCCAAGACAAGATTAATCGCCAAAAGCAATGCATGATTTTTCCAGTAGAAAAACGATTTGTTTTCAAACTGTAACCGCAACATCAGGAAAATAGCAAAAGCGATGAGGCTGTATTCCACGCCAATGGTGTATCGCGTGAGATCAATAAACCGCTGAAACGGGAAAAACCAAATGAGGGCAAAAACCAGTTTTCCGTAACGCGGTTTGATTAAACTCGAAAAACCGATATATCCCAAAATTAGGATCAGGTAGTTGGAAAGAGAAACTGCTGTCATCGCCGAAGTACCGAAACCTTTCATAAATCCTTGACTCATCAAGGGAATGAGCGATCCGAGCCGGTCTTGTCCCCAGCAATAAACATCACGCGGCAATTCGAAATAATGCGCCATCAAAATGGCCATGCCGTCGTCGGAATTGAGAAGCGGGTAGTTGGAAGATGCGTAAAAGGAATAGGAAACAACGATGATCATGCAGATTGCCGTGATAAAGAGCAATTGGGAGCGTTTGTCGTTTTCCTGGAGCGTCATTTAGTAAAAATTGACCGCAAGATAAGGATGTTTTTTGAGGGAACTAGATTTTAGGGACTTGGGGAACCAGGAGACTCCGATTGAGAATGACTTGGTTCCCTAACTCCCCATTTCCTGGTTCTCTTACTTAATTCCTTTCAACATCTTTTCTGCCTGTTTGGCGTAATAGCCTTTCTGATCACGGATCACACTGAACAATTCTTTCGCGTCGGTTTTCTCGCCATTGGCAAGTAATGATTGAGCCAGATACCAGCTTGCTTCTTCGTTGAAGTTGGAAAACGACAATTGCAAACAGGTAGCGAAATGCTGCTTGGCATCTTCATACTGTTGCAAGTTATAGCAGCACAATCCGGCGTAAAAATGTCCGTTTACATCGTCGGGATATGTTTCCAGGATCAATTGCAAGCGCTGTAGTGACTGTTTCCATTTTCCACGGCCCACATAATCCATTGTTTTATCGATGTAATCCATATACGGAATTGCAACCGTCGTTACAGTGGTGCTTTCTGCCTCCTGTGTTCCTCGTTTTTCCTGATCCGCGGGTGTTCCGGTCATTACAATACGCTCGGTTTGAATCGTCGGTTTGGAGCGGTATTGACTGTAATCAATCAGTTTCAAATCGTGCAGGTAAATTTCTTTCGCACTTTTCTGAGAAGATACGGCGGGTGTTTCCACAATCGGATCCAACTTCAATGGTTCCAGAATCTGGGTTGGTAATTCATCGATATCAGTTACCGGAGTAGATTCCGGTTGTTGCTTGATTTCGTGTTGCGTATTCTTCAGCGTCAGAATGGTGATTTGTTTGGAAGCCGGAAGTTCTTCCATTGTGTCTATAGCAACCGGCATAACGGCATCACTTTGCTCCATGCTCAGTTTTACTTCCTGTTTTGCGGGAAGTTGCTGAGGTGATTCCGGCCAGAAAAGAATGCTTAAAACAACCGCCAACGAAAGCGTGGCGACACCTATTATATAAGGAGTGGTTTTTTTGAGCCGAAAGCGGCGATCCAAACGACTCATGGAAGCAGCGGTTAGGCCGTTTTCCGACCACCCGTCCAATGCATCCTGATCAAAGGCGTCATTCACCGAACCTTCGGTTGCACGTTGTACCTCGCTTCCACCATTTCGGTAGGCGATCAACTGCTCACGTGTGAGTTTCGACTGATATGTAGATTTATACTTCATGACTTGTTTGTCGTTCCATCCAGATCTTTAAATTGCGCTTCCCGTTTTGAATAGCGCTTTTCACCGTATTTAAAGGTATGGATAAGTGTTCACTGATTTCTGTATACGATTTTTGTTCCAGGTAAAACAATTCAATGCATTGGCGCTGCTCATCCTTTAATTCCGGAATGGCTTTCTCCAGCAATTGCAATTGCATCTCAAGCGCCACGGTTTCTTCAAGCGATTCCTCCCGCGGCTGAGATAATTCATCAATCATCGTTGTATTACCAGGTTTATGCTTGCGTAAAAACTGCAGGCATTCGTTTCTAGTTACCTGGTACAACCACGATTTGAAATG